>CAMFKC010000191.1 GCA_945956975.1 uncultured Methylocystaceae bacterium
GGCCTCCCCCGAGTTCGGTCAGGATGACCAGAGGCAGCAACGCTGCGGGCACCCCCATCTTTGCCATGTAGGCCGACGTGCCGGCATATCCGCCTATCTTGCTCGCTCCCGCCGAAATGAAGATCGCCGAGATGAAGATGCGGCCGAGCAGTGCGGCGGCGTTGCTGATGGTCGGGTTGTTCACCGGTCTGTCTCCATGTGATCGATGGCCAACACGTAGATTTTCTAGGGCTTTCACGAAAGCGCGACGCGCGGGGCGGGCTATTGCGCCGATGCAATCGCCAAACACCCAATCTGGCCCGGCTCTTGCTTTTACCAACGTGCGGTCGGCGCGTTAACCATGTGGCAAGCAATCGGGTCTGCAATCGAGCGTATTGCAGCTCCGCCCAAGTGGGTTCGGACCGCAAAAGGAAGGGTCGACTATCAATGTGAGGGCGAAATGGTGGAAAAATTGCGCGTGGAGGCCGCCGAGATCGGCCGTACGGGTCGCGTATCAGAAGATTTCCTGCGGCAGCTCGCCGGCTGGGGTCTGACGACAGCGGAAATTCTATACCGCATGCCAGACCATCCCGTGCTGCTGCAAAGCTTCATCTGGCAGGAATACGACGCCGCGCCGCATTTTCCCGTCCTCAAGAAATTCCTGACCTTCTGGCGCGAGACGCTCGATGGTCCGCTTTTTTCCGTGCGAATTGGCCATGAGCGGCTGATCCGGCCTGCCGAAATCAGGACCGTCGGCGCAGAGTTCAGATTTCATTGAAGACAAGCGGCGCGTGAGACGCGCCGCACCGTCAAGCCACGGCGCGGTTCTGTTCTGCGCCGCTTTCCTGCAGCCGCAGGCGGCGGGTGATCTCCGCCGCAGAGACGGGCTTTGAGAAAAGATAGCCCTGCAATTCGTGGCATCCCAGCGCCTGAAGGAAGCGATGCTGGTCGGCGCTCTCGACACCCTCGGCGGTCACTGTCAAACCCAGGGCGCGGCCCAGATGCACGATCGAGTGCACGATGATCGCGCCTTCGCCGGCGCTTTCCAAGGATTCCAGGAACGACTTGTCGATCTTGATCTTGTCGAAGGCGAAGCGGCGCAAATAGATCAGGCTGGAATAGCCGGTTCCGAAATCGTCGAGCGCGAGGCGTATGCCCATCGCGCGCAGGTTGATCATGGCGTCTTCCGCGGCGTCCGCATCGGACAGCAGTACGCTTTCCGTTAGCTCCAGTTCGAGGCGTTCCGGCTCGATGCCGGTTTCCTGCAGCAGGCGCTCGATCCGGTCTCCGAAATCCTTCTGACGGAACTGCACGGCCGACACGTTGACCGCGACCTTTAGGCCGGGCCACAGGCGCATGTCCGCGAGCGCGCGCCGCAATACCCAGTCGCCGAGCGGCAGGATGAGGTCGCATTCCTCCGCCAGCGTGATGAAATTGGCCGGCGAGATGAGGCCGTGCTCGGGATGAGGCCAGCGCACCAGCGATTCGACGCCCACCATGCGCTTGCCGGAAATATCCATGATCGGCTGATATTGGAGCAGCAGGGCGCCGGCCTCGATCGCCGTCCGCAAGTCGTCTTCCACAACCTTACGCATGCGCATTTGATCGCCGAGCTTCTGCTCGAAGAACGAATAACGGTTGCGGCCTTCGTTCTTCGCCCGATAGAGCGCAACATCGGCGCGGCGCATCAACTCGTCGGCCGTGTCGGCATCCTGCGGGCAGAGGGCGATGCCAACAGATAGGCCGACGTAGATCTGCCGGTCGTCGATATCGAAGGGTTCCGCCATCGCATCGATGATCTTGCGGGCGAGCATTTCGGCGTCGCGGGGCCCGACGACGTCCGTCTGGAGGATGGCGAATTCATCGCCTTCGAAGCGGGCGAGACGGCCGGAGGCGCGCAGCAGGTTGCCGAGCCTCAGGCCCAGCGCAGCGAGCAGCTTGTCGCCAGCGTCACGTCCGCAACTGTCGTTGATCTCCTGGAAGCGGTCGCAGTCGAGGTACAGGACCGCCGCGCCATGTTCGTTGACCGTGCGTCGGACGCGGTCGAGTTCGCTTTCGAGCAAGCGCGTGAACATCGAGCGGTTCGGCAGGCCGGTCAGCGGATCCTGGCCGGCGGCTTCGAAAGTCTCGGCCTCGTCGACCACGGCCTCTTCGGTCACGCGCCGCGCGTGGGCGACAGTGAAGGCCGCGAAGAACAGGGCAAAGGAGATCAGCAACCAGGCGACGCTTTCGACGATCATTTCGCCCGGGCGCTGGGCGCGCCAAGCGAGCAAAAAGGCGCGTCCATCGGGACTGGCGGCGAGCGGGGCGGTGGCGCCTTCGGCTGGCGCCGCCGTCGCCGGTACGATTTCGAGGCGCTGCGTATCGGCGGCTCGGGCGAGCGAGGCGAGCAGGGCGGCGTCGATCGGGCGCACGGCGAGGAAGGCAAGGCCTGCGCCGGCCGCGCTTACGTTCGGCGTCAGACTGATGAAGGCAGCGCGTCCATTCGGGAATGCGATTGCGGTGCGCGGGCTCGCCCAAGGCGAAGCCGCCTCCCGTTCGGACAGGCGGCCACGCAGCGGAGCGTCACTGGGGACGGGATCGGCCGCAAGCGGCGCGGCGGCTGACAGCGCGCCGGAAAGCTGAGGATTTTCAGAGGTCGCAGCGGAAAAATCCTTGGCGAGGTCGATGATGTAGGCGTCCGCACCAGGCACATGGACCGGCCCGTCCGTCTGCCTGCGGGCGAGGGCCATCGGCTCCGGCAGGCGTTCCGCCATCTGCCGGGCTTCCTCGGCGAAACTTGCGCGTGCGGCGTCCAGCGCGGCGGTGACGGCCGCGGCTTCTGTCTCCGCCTGGCTACGGTTTGCGCGGTCGCGCGATACGAAAAGCCCGCCGCCAAGGCCAAAGAGGGTAAGGCACACGACCACGCCGACGGCGAACATGCTGCGTTCGCCGTGCGCCAGCCGGGCGATCTTCTTCTGGGGGGCGATCATGACCTGTCCGCGCAATACACGAGCGAATACTAGTCACCGTTCGTTAACGCCGGGTTTGGATGGCAGCGCCAATTGCAAGGCGGGCCGAAACGATGGCATTCGGCCAGGCACTAGAGCAGCCGTAGACCCTTGAAGCTGGCGTGCCCGTGCTTGCCGATGATCAGATGATCATGGACCACAATGCCCATGAGGCCGGAGATCGTCACGATCTCCTCGGTCATGCGGATGTCGGCTTTGGATGGCGTCGGGTCGCCGGATGGATGGTTGTGGGCAAGCACGAGCGCCGTCGAACCCAGCTCGAGCGCGCGGCGCACGATTTCGCGGGGGTAGACGGGCGTGTGGTCGACGGTGCCGACCGACATGACTTCGTCGGCCAGCAGCGCGTTCTTCTTGTCGAGGAAGAGGACCCGGAACTCCTCACGGTCCGAATAGCCCATGGCGGCGCGGCAATAGTCGATCACGTCCTTGAACGAAGACAGAACCTGCCGGTGCTGAACGCCTTGGCGCGCCAGCCGCTTCGCCGCGGCTTCCACGATCTTGAAATCGACGACCGAAGCGTCCGCCAGGTCCTTGGCCTCGCGCAATCGGTCGGGCCGCGCGGTCAGCACTTCGGCGAAGGAGCCGTGGCGCTTGAGCAGGGCCTTGGCGAGAGGCTTGACGTCGCGGCGAGGAATGGTTCGGAAGAGCAGGAGCTCGAGCAGTTCGTAGTCGGCCAGCGAATCGGGCCCGGCTTCGAGAAACCGATCGCGCAGTCGTTGCCGATGGCCGAGGTAATGCTTTTCGGCGTCGTCGTCGGGCATGGCGCCGTCAGGCGACCAGCAGCGGCGGGTGGTCGACCTTGTTGGGCGACAGCGTGAATATTTCCACGCCATCCTCGGTCACGCCGACAGTGTGCTCGAACTGGGCCGACAGCGACCGATCGCGCGTGACCGCCGTCCAGCCGTCGGAAAGGATTTTCACGTGCGGGCGGCCCAGATTGATCATCGGCTCGATGGTGAAGAACATGCCGGGCTTGAGCTGCACGCCTTCGCCACGCCGGCCGTAATGCAGGATGTTCGGCTCGTCGTGGAACAGGCGGCCGAGGCCGTGGCCGCAGAAGTCGCGCACGACGGTGCAGCGTTCGCTTTCGGCATATTGCTGGATGGCGAAGCCGATGTCGCCGGTATGGGCTCCGGGCCGCGTCACTGCGATGCCGCGCAGGAGGGACTCGTAGGTCACGTCGATCAGTCGCTCGGCGCGCCGGGGAATGGCGCCGACGCCGTACATGCGGCTGGAATCGCCGTGCCAGCCATCGAAGATCAGCGTGACGTCGATATTGACGATGTCGCCCTCGCGCATCGGCTTGTCGTCGGGGATGCCGTGGCAGACGACATGGTTGATCGAGGTGCAGATCGACTTCCGATAGCCGCGGTAATCCAGCGGCGCGGGATAGGCGCCGTGGTCCATCGCGAACTGGAAGACGAGATCGTCGAGGCGCGCGGTGGTGACGCCCGGCTTGACCTCGTCCACGAGCATGTCCAGGGCCTGGGCAGTCAGCCGGCCCGCCCTGCGCATGCCCTCGAAATCCGCCGGCCCGTGCAGCTTGATCTGGCCGGTCTTGCGGCCAGCGGCGAGCGAGGCGTCGACAAAGGTCATCTGCGCTTAAACTCCGGAGGATTTTGTCCTCTATTTAGGGGAAAGAGACGGATACGCAAAGGCTGTCGCTGGCCGAGCCGGGCCGCGCATGGTAGAGCGGCGCCTCCCGCAATTCCCCGCACGGCATGCCGCAGAGACAAACCAACGACTTTCAGGCGTTCGGCGCCCATGCGCCGCGCGGCGCGCTGGCGCGGATCATCGGCGCGGCTCGGCGCGCGCCCGAGGGCTGGGCCGGCCGGCGCGCGGCCTATCTGTTGCGGGCGCTCGGGGTGCGCGCGCTCAAGGGCCGTCCGGCAGACGTGGAATCGCTGGGCGCGCGCATGCGGCTCTACCCGGCCGACAATGTCAGCGAAAAGCGGATGCTGTTCACGCCGCAATATTTCGACAGGGCCGAGCTCGACTACCTCGCAAAACGCATCACGCCGAACTTCGTGTTCGTCGACGTCGGGGCCAACGTGGGCGGCTACAGCCTGTTCGTCGCCGCGCGGGCGGGCGCCGCTGCGCGCATCCTGGCGATCGAGCCGCAGCCGGAAATTCACGAGCGGCTGGTCTACAATGTCCGGCAGAACGATTTCGCCACGGTCAAGACGCTCGAATGCGCGGCGTCCGACTGCGACGGCGAGGTGACGATGTTCCTCGACAGCCGCAACCGCGGCGACAGTTCGATCCGCATCGTGCCTAATTTCGACGGCGGCCGACTGACCGTGCGCGCGCGCCGGCTCGCAGACATACTCGAAGGCGAGGGGCTTGACCGGATCGACGCCATGAAGCTCGATTGCGAGGGGGCAGAGGACCTCATTCTCGAACCCTTCCTGCGCGCGGCCTCGCGCCGGCTGTGGCCGCAGACCATGATCGTCGAACACATGCCGGACCGCTGGAGCATGGACCTGCCCGCATTCATCGCAGCGCGGGGCTATCGCGTCACGCTTCGGACGAAACACAATTTGGTCTACGAACGGCAGGATACGGCAGGACAAGGGACGGAAGACAAGGCATGAGCGAGAAGAACCAGGTCACGGCCGCAGTCCTCGTCATTGGCGACGAGATTCTGTCCGGGCGCACCAAGGACAAGAACATCGGCTACATCGCAGATTATCTGATGCAGATCGGCATCGACCTCAGCGAAGTGCGCATCGTGCCGGATGTCGAGAAGGAGATCGTGGACGCAGTGAACGCGC
>CAMFKC010000192.1 GCA_945956975.1 uncultured Methylocystaceae bacterium
GGGCGGCCCCGCGCCGGGCAAGGGAGCCGCACGATGAGCGAGAGCGGTTCGAAAGTCGGCCGCATCGCGCGGCGCAGCTTCCTCGTCGGCGCGGGCCTTGTCGGCGGCGGCGTCCTCGTCGGCGCGGGCGTGGTGGCGTGGCGGCTCGGCCAGATCGACGGCTACATGCTGCCGGCTAGCGAAGGCGAGACAAGCTTCGGCGCCTGGCTGAAACTCGCGCGCGACGGTCGCGTCGAAGTCGCGGTGCCGCACCAGGACATGGGTCAGGGCATCTATGCGCTGGCCGTCATGCTTGCGGCGGAAGGACTGAAACTGCCACTCGAAGCCGTGCGCGCGATCCCCGCGCCGGTGGAGGCGCGCTACGCCAATCCCGTGATGCTGCTGGACGGCCTGCCATTCGACGAAGCCAACGAAGGCGCGGTGAAGCACGCGGTCGTCTGGACCTTCGACAAGATCCTGCGCGTGCTCGGCATGCAGGGCACGGGCGGCTCGACCTCCACGCGCAACATTTCCGAACAGATCCGTCGCGCCGCTTTCTGCATGCACGACATGCTCGCGCGGGCGGCTTCCGCTAAATTCCGCGTGCCGGTCGAGCAATTGAAGAATGTCGGCGGCGCTTTCCTGACGCCGGACGGACGCACCGCAACCTATGCCGAACTTGCGGCTGACGCCGGCAAGCTGAAGCCCAACGACATCCAGCCGCCGCCGCTCGCCAATGGCGCATACGTCGGCAGGGGCGCGCCGCGCTTCGATGTGCCGCTGAAGACCTATGGCGAGGCGAAGTACGGTATCGACACGCGCCAGCCGGGCCAACTCTATGCCGCCATCCGCCACGCGCCGCGCCTCGGCGGGAAGCTGTCGCGCGCCTCGGTGCCGGTGAAGATCGAGGGTCTGCGCGGGATCGTCGAGGGCAAGGACTACGTCGCCGTCGTCGCGGAGACCTATGCGGCTGCGATGGCCGGGCTCGAGAAGGCCGATGTCGTCTGGGACGACAGCAACGCTTCCAGCGTCTCGACGAAGGACGTCTTCGCCGCCTACCGCGCGGCGCTCGAGAAGGGCGCGGATTTCAAGCCGCGCTGGGTGATCGATTCGGCGGGCGACGTCGCCAAGGCGGCGGGCAAGGAGATCAAGGCGACCTACGACGCGCCCTTCCTCGCGCACGCCACGATGGAGCCGATGAACGCCACGGCCTGGGTGACGGAGACCGAGGCCAAGGTGTGGGCAGGACACCAGTCCGCGTCGCTGGTGCAATTGATGGCGGCGAAGGCCGCGAATGTGCCGACCGAAAAGGTCGAGGTCTTCACGCCCTTCCTCGGCGGCGGCTTCGGTCGGCGCGCCGATCTCGACTATGTCGTCAAGGCCGTGGAGATTGCCGGCAAGTTCAAGGGCGTGCCGGTGCAGACGATCTGGTCCCGCGCGGAGGACCTGCGCGACGACGTCTATCGCCCGGCCGCGATGGCGGACATATCGGCCAAGGTGGACGGCGAGGGGATGCCGGCAAGCTTCCTCTATCGGATCGCCGTTCCCTCGGTGACCGACCAGTTCGTCGCGCGCGCGCTGCCGTCGGCCAAGGGCGGGATGATGGCCGATCGCACGACCGTGGACGGCGCGGTCTTTTCGTTTTACGGCCTGCCCACGCGATCGATCGAAAATTTCACCGTCGATCTCGGCATTCCCGTCGGCTTCTGGCGCTCTGTCGGCTACAGCCTCAATTGCTTCTTTGTCGAGTGCTTCATCGACGAACTCGCCGCAGCCGCCTCCACCAAACCGCTCGACTATCGCGCCAAACTGCTGGCCCGGGCCGGCGCTTACGAGCCCGCCAAGCGCGCAGCGCGCGTGCTGGAACAGATGGCCGTCTGGGACAAGGCCAATCCGCTTCCGGCTGCGAAGGACGGCGTGCAGGCGGGGCGCGGCTTCGCGGTGACGGCCAGTTTCCACTCCTATGTCGGCGAGATCGCCGACGTGGAAATCGAGAAGGGCGAATTGAAGGTTCGCCGCGTCCATGCGGCCGTCGACTGCGGCTTTGCCATCGATCCGCCCAACGTGGCGGCGCAGGTGCGCAGCGGCATAAATTACGGCCTGACCGCCGCGCTCTATGGCAAGGTCGATTTCGACAACGGTAGTGTCGTCCCGACCAATTTCGACACCTACCCCCTGCTGTCGCTGGATGATGCGCCGAGCATCTCGGTCGAGATCGTCAATTCCGGCGCGGCGCTCGGCGGCGCCGGCGAAATCGGCACGCCGCCGATCGCGCCGGCCGTCGCCAACGCCGTCTTTGCGGCGACGGGCAAGCGGCTGCGCTCGCTGCCGCTGACCATCGGCGTGGCTTGAGAACGGCCCCGCTTTCAAACCAAAAGCGAAAATCTTTCCCCCGGCGCCCGCTTCCCCTTTGCGCGCGCTCGACATAAAAGCTGGCATGCCAGCTTGTGAGGAAACGCGATGACCGGCTCCTATGTCCGCCACGGCGCAATCGAGATCGCCGAGGCCCTGCACACATTCGTCGAGACCGAAGCCCTGCCTGGGACCGGCTTGTCGCCGAAGACGTTCTGGGACGGGCTGGAGAAGATTCTCGTCGACCTCGCCCCGCGCAACAAGGCGCTGCTGGCCAAGCGCGACGACCTGCAGGCGAAGATCGACGCGTGGCATCTGGCGCGCAAGGGCAAGACCTTCGACGCTGCCGAATACAAGGCTTTCTTGACCGAGATCGGATATCTCGTGCCCGTCGGCCCGGACTTCGCCATCGGCACGAAGAGCGTGGACGACGAGATCGCGCGCCTGGCCGGTCCGCAGCTCGTCGTGCCCGTCACCAACGCCCGCTATGCGCTCAACGCCGCGAACGCGCGCTGGGGCTCGCTCTACGACGCGCTCTACGGCACCGATGCCCTGCCCGGCCGCGAAAACGCCAAACCCGGCTATGATCCGGCGCGTGGCGCGCAGGTGATCGCCTGGGCCCGCAAGTTCCTCGACGACAGCGCTCCGCTGGCGCATGGCTCGCACACGGATGCGTGCGGCTACGTGATCGGCAACGGCTTCCTGAGCGTCAAGCTGAAGGACGGAACCGAGACGGGCCTGCGGGATCCCGCGCAGTTCGCCGGCTATACCGGGGACGCCGCCGCGCCGAAGTCGATCCTGCTGGTCAACAACGGCCTGCACATCGAGACCGTGATCGACCGCGCCTCCGCCATCGGCAAGGATGACGCGGCGGGCGTTTCCGACGTCATCCTCGAATCCGCGCTCACCACCATCCAGGATTGCGAAGATTCCGTCGCCTGCGTGGACGCCGAGGACAAGGTCGGCGCCTATCGCAACTGGCTCGGCCTGATGAAGGGCGACCTCGTCGATACCTTCGACAAGGGCGGCAAGACGATGACGCGCCGGCTCAATGCCGACCGGGTCTTCACCGCGCCAGACGGCTCGCAGAAGAAGCTGCATGGCCGCTCGTTGCTGCTCGTGCGCAACGTCGGCCATCTCATGACGATCGACGCCGTGAAGCTGAATGGCGCCGAGGTTCCCGAAGGCATTCTCGACGGCATGATCACCAGCGCGATCGCGCTGCATGACCTCAAGGGTCCGGGCGCACTGAAGAACTCGCGGGCAGCCTCGGTCTATATCGTGAAGCCGAAGATGCACGGCCCGGAGGAAGTCGGCTTCGCCAACGAACTCTTCGACCGCATCGAGGACGCGCTCGGCCTGCCGCGCAACACGCTCAAGATGGGCATCATGGACGAGGAGCGCCGCACCTCGGTCAATCTTAAGGAATGTATCCGTGCGGCGAAGGACCGCGTGGTGTTCATCAACACGGGCTTCTTGGATCGCACCGGCGACGAGATGCACACGTCGATGGAAGCGGGCCCGATGGTCCGCAAGGCCGACATGAAGAGCCAGAAATGGATTTCGGCCTACGAGGATTCCAACGTCGACATCGGTCTTCGCGCAGGCCTGCGCGGCAAGGCGCAGATCGGCAAGGGCATGTGGGCCATGCCCGACCTGATGGCCGACATGCTGCGCATCAAGATCGGCCACCCCAAGGCCGGCGCGAACACGGCCTGGGTGCCCTCGCCGACGGCGGCGACGCTGCATGCGACCCACTATCACCAAGTCGATGTCGCCAAGACGCAGGAAGAGATCGCGAAGCGGAAGCCGGCGTCGGTCGACGACATTCTGACCATTCCGCTCGCCGACCGGCCCAACTGGTCGCCGGAGGATGTGCAGGCCGAGCTCGACAACAATGCGCAGGGCATCCTGGGCTACGTCGTGCGCTGGATCGACCAGGGCGTCGGCTGCTCCAAGGTGCCCGACATTCACGATGTCGGCCTGATGGAAGACCGCGCGACGCTGCGCATTTCCTCGCAGCACATCGCCAACTGGCTGCACCACGGCATCTGCACCGAGGAGCAGGTGATGGCGACAATGAAGAAGATGGCCGCGGTGGTCGATCGCCAGAACGCCGGCGACCCGCTCTACGAGCCGATGGCGCCGGCTTTCGATGGCGTCGCCTTCAAGGCCGCCTGCGATCTCGTCTTCAAGGGCCGCGAGCAACCGTCGGGCTATACCGAGCCGGTGTTGCACGCGCGCCGCCGCGAGAAAAAAGCGCTGGTTTGATCGCCCGAAAATTACCGTTCGTTAACCGTGCTTAATGCATGGAAAGGGCGATGTCGTTGCTCTTCCATCACCCGCTTTGTCCGCATTCGCGTTTCATCCGTCTGGCGCTCGCCGAATACGGGTTGGAAGCGGATTTGTTCGAAGAAAAAGTGCACGAGCGGCGCGAGGATTTCCTCCTCATCGACCCCGCGGGCCGCACGCCGGTGCTGATCGCCGACGGCGGCCTGGTGGTGCCCGGCGCGGGGACCATCGCGGAATGGCTGGACGAGGCCTACGGCACCCGCCTGCCCGCTTTTCGTCTCATGCCGACCGACATCGCCGGCCGCGTCGAGACGCGCCGGCTGACCGACTGGTTCAACCAGAAAATGTTCGCCGAAGTGACGGACTGGCTCGTCACGCAGAAGGTCTACAAGCGCTTCATGCCGTCGAACGCCGGCGGCGGCGCGCCCGACATGGCGCTGGTGCGCGCCGCGCGCGCCAACATCCGGCATCATCTGGCCTACATCGGCTTCCTCGTTTCAGAGCGGAACTGGCTCGCCGGTCCGCGCATGACCTATGCGGATCTCGCCGCCGCCGCGCACTTCTCGGTCGCCGATTATCTCGGCGACGTGCCCTGGGACGAGGACGAACTCGCCAAGGGCTGGTACCAGCGCATCAAGTCGCGCCCGTCTTTCCGCGCGCTGCTCGCCGACCGCGTGCTCGGCATGGCGCCCAGCGCCGTCTACGCCGACCTCGACTTCTAAGCGCCGCTTGCATTGACGATGCGCGCGGCGCCATCGTGGCGCCGATGACGCTCGTCGAAACCATACGAATGGAAGCGCGTGCGCTCGGCTTCGATGATTGCCGCATCCTGCGCGCTGAAGACGCGCCGCATCTGCGCGAACGCCTGTCGGACTGGCTGGCGCAGGGCTGCGCGGGCGACATGGACTGGATGACGGAAACTCTCGACCGCCGCGCCGATCCGCGGACGCTGTGGCCGGAGGTTCGCTCCATCGTGATGCTGGCCATGAACTACGGCCCGGCCCGCGATCCGCTCGAAAATCTCGCGCATGTCGACCGCGCGAACATCTCCGTCTATGCGCGCCATCGCGACTATCACGACATCATCAAGGGCAAGCTTAAGCTGCTCGCCTCGAAGATCGTCGCG
>CAMFKC010000193.1 GCA_945956975.1 uncultured Methylocystaceae bacterium
ATTCATGAGCGTCTCGTGGGCTCGGAGATGTGTATAAGAGACAGGGTCGTAGCCGCGCTGCAGGAAGGTGGAATAGATCGCGCAGAAGGGCTTGTAGCCCTCCGTGGCGAGGCCGGCGGCGAAAGTGACTGCGTGCTGCTCGGCGATGCCGACATCGAACGTGCGGTCAGGATAGGCCTTGCCGAAGAAGTCCAGCCCCGTGCCCGACGGCATGGCAGCGGTAATGGCGACAATTTTGTCGTCGCGGGCGGCTTCATTGATGAGGCTCTCGGCGAACACCTTGGTGTAGGCTGGCGCATTGGCCTTCGGCTTCACCTGCGCGCCGGTGATGACGTCGAACTTGTTGACGCCATGGTACTTGTCGGCCGACGCCTCGGCCGGGGCGTAGCCCTTGCCCTTCTGGGTCACGACATGGACGAGCACCGGCCCGGTCTGCATGTCGCGCACGTTCTTCAGGACGGGCAGCAGATGATCGAGGTTGTGGCCATCGATCGGGCCGACGTAATAAAAGCCGAGTTCCTCGAACATCGTGCCGCCGCCGGTCACGAAGCCGCGCCCGTATTCCTCGGCCTTCTTGGCGCGTTCGTAGAGGCTGCGCGGCAGGCGGCTGGCGATCTGCTTCACCGCCTCGCGGATCGAGACGTAGCGGCCGGACGCAAGGCGCGCGAGATAGGCCGACATCGCGCCGACGGGGGGCGCGATCGACATGTCGTTGTCGTTGAGGATGACGACGAGGCGCTCCTTGCGGGCGCCGGCGTTGTTCATGGCCTCGTAGGCCATGCCCGCCGACATCGAGCCGTCGCCGATGACGGCAATGACGTTGTTCTGCTTCTTCGAGAGGTCGCGGGCGACGGCCATGCCGAGCGCCGCGGAAATCGACGTCGACGAATGGGCCGCGCCGAAGGGATCGTATTCGCTTTCGGCCCGCTTGGTGAAGCCCGACAGGCCCCCGCCCTTGCGCAGCGTGCGGATGCGGTCGCGCCGGCCGGTCAGGATCTTGTGCGGGTAGGCCTGGTGGCCGACGTCCCACACCAGCCGGTCGCGCGGCGTATCGAATACATGATGGATGGCGACAGTCAGTTCGACCACGCCGAGGCCCGCGCCCAGATGGCCGCCGGTGACAGAGACGGCCTCGATGGTCTCTGCGCGCAATTCATCGGCGACTTGCCGCATGTCGCTTTCGGGCAGCTTGCGCAGGTCCTCCGGATTGGAAATCCGGTCCAGCAATGGAGTCTTGGATCCGTTCAACGCGCGTCCCTTGCCCTGCTTATGCTTACCCGCCGCCGCCTCAGGCAGGAAAAGTCGAATTTTTCGGGTTTACACCAGATCAATATGGCCCCGCAATGCATTGGGGAAAGGGCGCGCGCCTGCCATACTCGCCGCAAAGCTTCGGCCGCGCGTGCGGCCGCACCGCAACGGAGGCCACCATGACCGACCAGATGACCCAGCCCGCCGCCCCGCACAGTCTCGGCGACCTCATGAAGCGCCTGAAGCCGCGGTGGGGCTGGTTCGTCGGCTTCGGCGCGCTCACGGCGGCGCTCGGGATCGCCACGCTCGGCTATCTCGTCGTGATCGGAACAGTGGCCTCGGTCTACATGATCGGCTTCGCCATGATCCTCGCCGGCGGCGCGGAGATCGCCATGGGGTTGAAGGCCAGGACCTGGGGCTGGATGGCGATCTGGATCCTGGCCGGCCTGCTCTACGTGGTGGCCGGCGCCTTTGCGATCGCCCAGCCGCTGGTGGCCGCGGCTTTCTACACGCTGATGATCGGCGCGGCGCTGATCGTCACGGGCGTTGCGCGTGTCATCGCGGCGATTCGGCTGCCCGCCGGGAACAAGGCGATGATCGGGCTGGCGGGCGCCGTCACGGTCGCGCTAGGTCTCATGATTCTCGCGAGTTGGCCGGCCTCGGGCCTGTTCGTGCTCGGCACATTCCTTGGAATTGACCTGCTTTTTTACGGATTGAGCTGGATTACGTTCGGCATGCGCCTCAAGAGCCTGTAAACGGCCTTGCGCGCCCGTGATTGATCGCAGGCGCGCTTTGCTTCAATAGAGCAGCGGGTTTCAAGCCGATTCCGGCGTCGAACCCGTTTGGGGCGCCCCACCTTCTCAAGGCGATCGCACATGACGAAATGGGTTTACACCTTCGGCGACGGCAAGGCTGAAGGTCAGAGCAGCATGAAAAACCTGCTCGGCGGCAAGGGCGCGAACCTCGCGGAAATGGCGAATCTCGGCCTTCCGGTGCCGCCCGGCTTCACGATCACCACGGAAGTCTGCACCTATTTCTACGATCACGAGCGCAGCTACCCGTCCGAATTGTCCGCGGAAGTCGACCGGGCCCTGGCGCATGTCGGCGATCTGACCGGGCGCGAGTTTGGCAGCCAGACCAATCCCTTGCTGGTGTCGGTGCGCTCGGGCGCACGGGCCTCCATGCCCGGTATGATGGACACGGTGCTCAACCTCGGCCTCAACGACGCCACCGTTGGCGCGCTGGCGCAGGGCGCCGGCGACGAGCGGTTCGCATTCGACTCCTATCGCCGTTTCATCCAGATGTATTCGAACGTCGTTCTCGACGTGGATCATCACAATTTCGAAGATGCGCTGGAATTCTTCAAGGAAACCAAAGGCTATTCGCTCGACACCGATTTGACTGCCGCCGACTGGCGGCATGTGATCGGCCAGTACAAGGAGATCGTCGAGCGCGAGACCGGCAAGCCCTTCCCGCAGGATGCACGCGAGCAGCTCTGGGGCGCGATCGGCGCGGTCTTCTCCTCCTGGATGAATCAGCGCGCGATCACGTACCGCCGCCTCAACGACATCCCCGCGAGCTGGGGCACCGCCGTCAACGTGCAGGCCATGGTGTTCGGCAACATGGGCGACACATCGGCCACGGGCGTCGCCTTCACGCGCAATCCCTCGACCGGCGCGAAGGAGCTCTATGGCGAGTTTCTGATCAATGCGCAGGGCGAAGACGTTGTGGCCGGCATTCGCACGCCGCAAAACATCACGGAAGTCGCCCGCATCGCGGCAAAGTCGACCAAGCCGTCGATGGAGACCGCGCTTCCCGAAGTCTATCAGGAATTCTCCCGCATCACGCACCTGCTGGAGACGCATTACCGCGACATGCAGGATCTCGAATTCACCGTCGAGCGCGGCAAACTGTGGATGCTGCAGACGCGCAACGGCAAGCGGACGACCAAGGCGGCCCTGAAAGTCGCGATCGACATGGCGAATGAAGGCCTGATCACCCGGCAGGAAGCGGTCCTGCGCGTGGAGCCCGCCTCTCTCGACCAGTTGCTGCATCCCACCATCGATCCCAAGGCCGAGCGCAAGGTCGTGGCGACAGGCCTTCCGGCCTCGCCCGGCGCCGCCTCCGGCGAGATCGTGTTCAATTCGGACGAGGCCGAGCAACTCAAGGCCGCCGGGCACAAGGTCATCCTCGTCCGCGTCGAGACGAGCCCGGAAGACATTCACGGCATGCATGCGGCGGAAGGCATCCTGACGACGCGCGGCGGCATGACGTCCCACGCGGCGGTGGTCGCGCGCGGCATGGGCAAGCCCTGCGTTTCCGGGGCCGGCACGATCCGGGTCGACTATGCCGGCGGCACGATGAAGGCCGGCGCCAAGACCTTCGCGAAGGGCCAAATCATCACCATCGACGGCTCGACCGGCCAGGTGATCGACGGCGCCGTACCGATGCTGGAGCCGGAACTGTCCGGCGATTTCGGCACGCTGATGCAATGGGCGGACGAGGCTCGCCGCATGAAGGTGCGCACCAACGCCGACACGCCTGCCGACGCCCGCACGGCGCGGCAGTTCGGCGCCGAGGGGATCGGCCTCTGCCGCACCGAGCACATGTTCTTCGAGGGGGATCGAATCGTCGCCGTGCGCGAGATGATCCTCGCCGACGACGAAAAGGGCCGCCGGGCCGCGCTCGCGAAGCTGCTGCCTATGCAGCGGCACGATTTCGCCGCGCTGTTCGAGATCATGAACGGCCTGCCGGTCACGATCCGCCTGCTCGACCCGCCGCTGCACGAATTCCTGCCCCATACGGACGAGGAAATCGCGGAAGTGGCGGCCAGCATGGGCGCGGACCCAGCGAAACTGAAAGCCCGCGCGCAGGAATTGCACGAGTTCAACCCAATGCTCGGCTTCCGCGGCGTGCGCATCGCGATCGCCTATCCGGAGATTGCGGAAATGCAGGCGCGCGCCATTTTCGAGGGCGCGGTGGAAGCGTCGAAGAAGACAGGCAAGACGGTCGAGGCGGAGGTCATGGTTCCGCTCGTCATGACCAGGCCCGAACTCGATCTCATCAAGGCGCGCATCGTCGCCATGGCCGAGGCCGTGTCGAAGGAGACGGGGGTGAACATCCCCTACACCGTCGGCACGATGATCGAACTGCCGCGCGCGGCGCTGCGCGCCGCCGAGATCGCGGAAGCCGCGGAGTTCTTCTCGTTCGGCACGAACGACCTGACGCAGACGACGCTCGGCATTTCGCGCGACGACGCCGCCTCGTTCCTAGGCCCCTACACGGCCAAGGGAATCCTGCCGACAGACCCCTTCGTGACCATCGACCAGGAAGGCGTGGGCGAACTGGTGAAGATCGCCGCCGAACGCGGCCGCACGACGCGGCCGGGCATGAAGCTCGGCATCTGCGGCGAGCACGGCGGCGATCCGGCCTCCATCGCCTTCTGCGAGACGGTCGGCCTCGACTACGTCTCGTGCTCGCCCTATCGCGTGCCGATCGCGCGGCTCGCCGCCGCCCAGGCGGCGCTGGGACAGAAGGCGTCCAGCACGGCCTGAACTGTGGAGTGCGAGCCCTCCGGCTCGCGCGCCATTGGAAACGCCAGACTGACGGCTCGCAATACCGGGGTCTCGATGATCATCGCGCGCAACATCTACGTTCCGATCATGTGCCTCGCCGGCATCGCGATCGGCGGCTATGCGCGCGCCAATCCGGCTTTCGCCAACGGGTCCATTCCGCCTTACGTCTGGCTGCTCGGCCTGTCCTTCCTGTTCGACGTAACGCTTCTGGCGCTGGCGACACGCGTCGCCATCGTGCCGCTGTCGATGAACGTGCGTGTGCTGGGCTTCCTCTCGGGCGTCGTGCTCTACATGCTGATCCTGCATTTCTTCGGCGCGGGCTCGCCCGCCGCGTGACGCCGACCCCGCCGATACCCACGCTGGATGCGCTGCGCACCGGCGGGAAGCGCGCTCTGGCGCAAGCCTTGGCGCTGATCGAAACGGCGCGCGGCAGCGAAGCCCTTGCGACCATGCTCGACGCCGCCGCCGCGGATCCCAAAGCGCATGTCGCAGGCATGACGGGGCCGCCCGGCGTCGGCAAGTCGACGCTGAGCAATGCGATGATACGAACATGGCGTGCGGCGAACGAAACCGTCGGCGTCGTCGCCGTCGACCCCTCCTCGCGCGCCACCGGCGGCGCGCTGCTCGGCGACCGCGCGCGGATGCAGACCGATCCCGACGACAAGGGCGTCTATGTCCGCTCAATGGCCGCGCGCGACCGGCTTGGCGGGCTCTCCGACGACACGGTCGCCGCCGTCGCGCTGATGCGCGCGATCTTCGATCGCGTGCTCGTGGAGAGCGTCGGCATCGGACAGTCGGAGGCGGATATTTCCTTCGCCGCCGACAGCGTGATCCTGTGCGTGCAGCCGGGCTCCGGCGACAGCCTGCAATTCATGAAGGCCGGCGTGATGGAACTGCCCGATATCGTGG
>CAMFKC010000194.1 GCA_945956975.1 uncultured Methylocystaceae bacterium
GAGATTCATGAGCGTCTCGTGGGCTCGGAGATGTGTATAAGAGACAGCTTCTTGCGGGCGGCAGCCGCGATTTCGAGGGCGAACTCGTCGGCTTCCTGCGTGATCGTGGCGACCACGATCTGGAGCGGCGCCAGCCACAGCGGCATGTGGCCGGCGAAATGCTCGATCAGGATGCCAGTGAAGCGTTCCATCGATCCGCAAATCGCGCGATGCACCATCACGGGCGGCACCTTCTCGCTATTGGCGTCGATATAGAAGGCGCCGAACCGTTCGGGCAGGTTGAAGTCGACCTGCGTCGTGCCGCATTGCCAGTCGCGGCCAATGGCGTCACGCAGCACATATTCGAACTTGGGCCCATAGAACGCGCCCTCGCCCGGATTGATGGACGTCTCGATCATGTTGCCGCTTTGCGCCTTGATGCGGTCGAGCACGCGGCTCATCACGCCTTCGGCGTGGTCCCATGAAGCGTCCGAGCCGACGCGCTTTTCCGGCCGCGTCGAGAGCTTCACGACCAGTTTGCCGAAATCGAAATCGCCATAGACCGATAGGATCAGCTCGTTGATCTTGAGGATCTCCGCCTCGAGCTGGTCTTCCGTGCAGAAAATGTGTGCGTCGTCCTGGGTGAAAGCGCGTACGCGCATCACACCATGCATTGCGCCCGACGGCTCGTAGCGATGCACGACGCCGAACTCCGCCATGCGCAGCGGCAATTCGCGATAGGAGCGAAGTCCGTGCTTGTAGATCTGCACATGGCCGGGGCAGTTCATGGGCTTCAGCGCGAAGACGCGTTGATCGGCCTCGGGATCGTCGGGATGCATGAAAGCGGTCGCGGACTTCACCGCGAACATGTTGTCGGAATACCAGCCCCAATGGCCTGAGGTTTCCCACAGCGCCTTATCCATCACCTGCGGCGCGTTGACCTCGTCGTAGTCGCCGGCGAGACGCCGACGCATGTAGGCGACCAGCGTCTGAAACAGCGTCCAGCCCTTCGGATGCCAGAAGATTGCGCCCGGCGCCTCCTCCTGGAAATGAAACAGGTCCATCTCCCGGCCGAGCTTGCGGTGATCGCGCTTCTCGGCTTCCTCAAGACGATGCAGGTAATCGTCGAGATCGGCCTTCTTGGCGAAAGCGGTCGCGTAAATCCGCTGCAGCATCGGCCGCGTCGAATCGCCGCGCCAGTAGGCGCCAGCGACCTTCATGATCTTGAAGGCGTCGCCGATCTTGCCCGTCGATGTCATGTGCGGGCCGCGGCAGAGGTCGAGCCAGTCGCCCTGCTTGTAGATTTTGAGATCTTGATCGGCCGGAATCGCTTCCACCAACTCGACCTTGAACGCCTCCCCGGCCTTTTCGAAATGGGCGATGGCGTCGGCGCGCGACCAGACTTCCTTGGTGAACGGCTTATCGCGCGCGATGATCTCGCGCATCTTCTTCTCGATCGCGGCGAAGTCTTCCGGCGTGAAGGGTTCCGCGCGGTAAAAGTCGTAATAGAACCCGTTTTCGATCACCGGCCCGATCGTGACCTGAGTTCCGGGGAAGAGGGTCTGCACCGCTTCGGCGAGAACATGCGCGGCGTCATGTCGGATGAGTTCAAGCGCCCGCGGATCCTCGCGAGAAACGAATTCGATCCTCGCATCGCGATGAATGGGGTCTGCGAGGTCGACGAGGACGCCGTCCAGCGCCATGGCGACGGTGCGCTTGGCAAGAGACGGCGAAATGGACTTGGCGATGTCGAGGCCGGAAACGCCGGGCTCGAAGGCGCGCGCAGCGCCGTCGGGGAATGTCACCGAGATCATGTCTGCTCCTTGAGCTCACTCGCCGATACAGATCGACGTAAGCCGTGCGGTCGTTTCCGCAGCAGCGCGTTCTAGAGCGACGCGCGCCAAAGGGAAAGAATTTTTTGGCTGCCCGATAGGCGGGATCGACAACCGGCGGCCGGCCGGCGCGATCCGAAAACATCGCTGGGTTTGCGCCTGCAGGCAAACGGGACCCGTCGCAGACATCGAACCGCTGCGTCTGGAGTGGAGCCCTTGCCGATTGCGCCCTGTTGGGCCTAAGTCCTGTTCGACGCGTTTGAATCCGGGCGGGCATGTCCAGGCAGGACCTGAAACTCTTTCTCCTAGGCCTCGTAGGAACGTTGCTGATCGGCAGCGGCGCCTGGCTCGTGGTGGATGTGTGGCAGGCGCCTCCGCAGCAGCAGAAGGCTGCGACCCCTCCCGTCGTTGTCGCGCCTGAAACTTCGACAAAATCCGTCCCGACCGTCGACTCCGCTCGCAAGGAGGTCGAGGACACGATCGCCGCAGCGCCGGAGATCGCGCGGTTCTTCGACCGCTTGCGGCTCGCCCTGCCGTCCGACTACGAGGCGGCGGTTTCCGCCCTTGCAGCGCGCAAGTCCGGCGGCGCCGCGGATTCGGCCGACTTCGACCTGTCTCAGGCGGTAAAGACGCTTCGCCAGTCCCGAGGCGCCCTCGCCGCCAAGGCCGACAGCGCCGCGCTGGGCCGCGTGTTCGAGGCGCAACTGGCGGTCCTGAAGTCGTTGACCGCGGTCAATTCGAAGCTTTGCGTGGACTTTCTCTACGGGGGAGCCAGCGAGGGCTTCCTGAAATTTTCCGCCGATAACAGAGGCCTTGTTTCCGACCTCGCGATCGCGGGCTTGGAAGCCATGCTGGACGGCAAGGACAAGAATATCGCCCGCACGACGCCGACCGAATCCGATTTCCAGATGTTTGAAACGTCGCTACGCCAAAACGGGGTGGGCACAACGGAAATTGCGGCGCTGCTTGACGGCAAGACCCCTGATCCGCCGATCTCCGACGATCGCATGTGCGCGGCTGGCAAAACCTATCTGGAAACCTTGCTCCAGATGCCAGAGGACGTCCGCGGCCGCATCGAGGCGCTCGCCGTCGACCTGATGGCGCGATCCTAAAGCTTGGCGACCTCCTCGCAGGCCAACGGCCCGCGCCATTTTCCATAGCGCCAGAAGTGCAGCTTGTCGGCGCCTGACGGCTTCTCGGATGGAACGGGATCAAACCCGGCTGTGCCGCCCGGCCGGCATCGGCAAATCCGGGCAAAACCCATCCAGCCGCCGCCCCATAGCCCAAACCGGCCAATCGCCTCTCGCGTAAAATCCGAACAGGTCGGCAAATGCCGGCATTGGCGGCCCGTGAAGGCCGACAGGCTCAGCTGGTAACCGCGAATAGCGCCCCGGGCCAAATATGCTGGCGCATCGTTCCAGGATCGGAGGCGAAATTCATCCTTGGCCACGGCGAACTATCCTGCTGAGCCCGCTACCTGCTTCTCCTCGGCCTCTGTAGCGGCCTGCGCCGCAGCCTCGAATGTGAGAAGGGTCGATGCATGGCGCGCCTTGTAGCCCCTCACCGGTTCGAGCGCTGCGATGTCCGCCCACTTCCCGCCCGGCGCCGGGCCGTTCTCTTTCAGCATGCGTCGCACCTCATCGCGCAGAGCCCGCAATTCTTCTGGCGTCGAGCCGATCACGTTGCGCGCCATGATTGATGAAGAGGCCTGGCCGAGCGCGCAGGCCTTCACATCATGCGCGAAGTCCGAGATGCGACCGTCGCTGATCCGAAGGTCGACCGCGACCGTAGAACCACACAGTTTGGAATGAGCAGTCGCGGAAGCGTCCGGTTGGTTCAATCTCCCGAGCCGCGGGATGTTCGCTGCGAGGTCCAGAATTCGCTTGTTGTAGATTTCGTCGAGCATCGGATGGTGGATCCCAGGCTGGCGAAAAACGGTCCGCCGCCTTATGTCCTATATAGTTGTCCCAAGCCGCCAGGCGAAGGGCGGCGATGTTTCGGGCGAAGGTTCGAGATTTTTTCTTTTGGAGGCGCCACATGGACGCGGTGGTTAAGTCCTTGAATGTCCGACACGTTTCTAAAGCAGACCCGAAACCCGCAACACCCGTCCCAACGCAGGAAGAAGCTGAAGCGGCCGTCCGCGTGCTTCTGGCCTTCGCGGGAGAGGACCCTCAGCGCGAAGGCCTGATCGACACGCCGCGTCGCGTCGCTAAGGCCTATGGTGAGCTCTTTGCGGGCTACCGGCAGGATGCTGCGGAAATCCTCAATCGGGTGTTCGAAGAGGTCGAAGGCTACGACGACATGGTTCTCGTGCGCGACATTCCGTTCGCGTCGCATTGCGAGCATCATATGGTCCCGTTCGTTGGAAAGGCCCATGTGGCCTACTTTCCAAGCGAGGGCGTCGTCGGCCTCTCGAAGCTTGCGCGTCTGGTCGATATGTACGCCCGCCGCTTCCAGACGCAGGAAACGATGACTGCGCAGATCGTCGAGGCGATCGAGACGCATCTGAAGCCGCGTGGCGTTGCGGTCTATATCGAAGCCGAGCACATGTGCATGTCGATGCGCGGCGTGCGCAAACAGGGCGCATCCACAGTGACGACCCGCTTCACGGGCGTCTTCCGCGACGATCCCGCTGAACAGGTTCGCTTTCTCAGCATGGCGAAAGCCTGATCCCCTTTGTGGCGCGCGCCGGTGGCAAGGGCGCGCTGCCCGTGGCATTGTGCGGCCTCAAAAGAGGATGCACATGCCGCTTTACACGCTTGAAAACCTGTCGCCGGAACTCCCTGCCGATGGCCATTATTACGTCGCGCCCGGCGCTCACGTCATCGGGCGCGTACGGATGGGAGAAGGTTCGAGCGTCTGGTTCAACGCCGTCGTTCGTGGCGACACGGATCTCATCGAAATCGGACCACGCGCGAACGTTCAGGATGGCTGCGTGCTGCACACCGATCCCGGCTTTGCGTTGACGATCGGAGCCGACGCTACGATCGGCCATAACGTGATCTTGCACGGCTGCACGATCGGCGAAGGCGCCTTGATCGGAATGGGCGCGACGATTCTCAATGGCGCGAAGATCGGCCGCAACTGCCTTGTCGGCGCCAACGCGCTCGTGACCGAGGGAAAGGAATTTCCGGACAATTCGCTGATTGTCGGGGCGCCCGCGAGGGCGGTTCGGACACTCGACGAGAAGGGCGCTGGCATGGGCCGCATGATCGCCGCGGTCTACGCCGCCCGAGCGGATAAATTCCGGAATGGCCTGCGCAAAATTGACGACTAGAGGATAATGTCCTCGTCGAACTCCTCGATCGGAATGAGACGGGCGAACTCGATCGCCAAGCCTCCGTTGAAGTGACGAACGACGCGACCGGCGCGGCGGCCAACTTCCACGCGCGACCCGATAGGCGGCAGCGTCTCGCTTCGAAGGCCGACGCCGGAGACTGACACGTCGACGATCTCGACCTGAAGCGTCCTGCCGCTTTCGGTCAACATATTCGCGTTTTTCTGCTTCGGCGCGATGCGCTTGTGGCGCCGGCTTGCGACCCCATCATCGGAATCGCTGTTGGCCATCCAGGTCAAAAGATCAGCGACACGTTCGCGTTTCGCAGAAGGAAGAATGAGCGCAACGGCGAAACCAACGTCCACGTGGCGCACAATCATGCCTTCAAGACGTCCCAGTTCCTCGAAATAGAACACGACGCGTTCGCCAAGCGAGCCCTTCGCCGGGCCTGCGATAAGCAAGCCCCCCGGCGAGGCGTCAACTGTCCGGCAGGGAAACTCCTGCTTGTTTTCAAGCATATAACGCCCAGCGATCGAAACCTTGACGCGCTGATGACGTCGACGCTCGGCCCCTCTTGGGCTTGTTCTCGAAACTGGCAGCGACAAGACCCGTCCTCTTCGCACG
>CAMFKC010000195.1 GCA_945956975.1 uncultured Methylocystaceae bacterium
GCCGACGCGCGCATCCGCGGCTACAAGCGCGTGCAGGTGGAGCCGAGCCTCACCATCACCGCGGCCTGTTCGGCGGAATGGGTGCCGATCCGTCCGAAGACCGATCCCGCCTTCATGTTCGCGCTGATCCACGTGCTGGTGCGCGAGCACGGGCTCGACAAGCTCGACATTCCCTTCCTGCGCGACCGCACGGCTTCGCCCTATCTGCTCGCGCCCAACGGCCTCTACCTGCGCGACCCCGAGACCTCGAAGCCGCTTTTGTTCGACGAGGCGACGGGCAAGGTCGTCCCGCACGACACGCCCGGCGCGCGTCCTGCGGTGGCGGGCCGCCACAAGGTCGCCCGCGCCATCACGGTCGACGCCGATGCGGCGCGCGAAGATTTCACGGACGTCGAAGGGCGCACGGCCTATCAGGCGCTCGTCGATCACATGGAGCGCTATTCGCCGGAATGGGCGTCGGGCATCTGCGACGTGCCCGCAGATACGATCCGCCGCATCGCCAACGAATATCTGGAAGCTGCTTCCATCGGCGAGACGATCGTCATCGACGGCGTGACCCTGCCGCTGCGCCCCGTCGCCGTCACGCTCGGCAAGTCCGTCAACAACGGCTGGGGCGCGTTCGAGTGCTGTTGGGCGCGCACCGTGCTCGCCATGCTCGTCGGCGCGCTGGAAAATCCAGGCGGCATCCTCGGCACGACGGTGCGCATCAACAAGCCGCAGGAAAACCGGCATATGAGCGTGAAGCCCGGCGACGACGGCTTCATGATTCAATATTTCAATCCCACCGGCTCCAACTCGTGGGAAGCGCAGCCGACCACGCGCAACATCCACCGCACGCTGGTGCCGATCGTCGGCCGCAACGGCGGCTGGAGCCAGGCGCTCGGCCCGACGCAGCTCGCCTGGATGTTCCAGGAGGAGACGCCGGAAGGCTGGAACTGGCCCAAGCCCACCTATCCCGAACTCTGGTTCGTCTATCGCTCCAACCCAGCCATCTCCTTCTGGGAGACGCGGCGCCTCGCGGAAGCCGCCGCGCAGTTCCCCTTCATGGTCGCCTTCGCCTACACGGTGGACGAGACCAATTACATGGCCGACTTGCTCCTGCCCGAGGCGACCGACCTGGAATCAAACCAGCTCATCCGCATGGGCCAGACCAAATACATGGAGCATTTCTGGGATCACATCGGCGTCGTGCTGCGCCAGAAGGCGGTGGAGCCGCAGGGCGAGGCGCGCGACTTCTCGTGGATCGCGGCCGAACTCGCGCGCCGCTCCGGGCTGATCGACGGCTATGTTGCGCAGCTCAACCGCGGGATCTCCGGCGTCTCGCCGCTCAAGGGCGAGAACTACGATTTCGCGCTGGATGCGCAGAGCGCGCTCGATCCCGATAAGGTCTGGGACGCGGTGTGTAAGGCGGCAACCGTGACGCTGTCGCAGGGCAAGGAATGCCACGGCCTAGATTGGTTCAAGGAGCACGGCTTCTACGCCGTCCCGCAATCGCGCCTCGGCTGGTATCTGACGCCCACGCTCGAGAAGCAGGGCCTGCGCTACGAGCTTCCCTACCAGGAGCGACTGCTGCGCATCGGCCGCGAACTCGGCAACCGCCTGCACGAGAACGAGATCCACTGGTGGGACGAGCAGCTCACCGAATATGTGGGACTGCCGGACTGGCACGATGTGCCCGGCCGCTGGGAGCGCGCGCTGGTCAACGCCGGCGGCAGCCTCGAGGAATTTCCGTTCTGGCTGCTGGCGACCAAGTCGATGCAATATCACTCGGGCGGCAATTCCGCGATCGCGCTGATGGATGAAGTCTCGGAAAACCTCCACGGCGCGACCGGCGTGATCATCAACGACAAGACCGCCGCGAGCCTGGGCATCCGCGAGAACGACCGCGTGGAAGTGCGCTCGCATATCGGCGCGACCTACGGCAAGGCGGCGCTGGTGAAGGGCGTGCGGCCGGACACGATCGTCATCATCGGCCAGTTCGACCATTGGGCGACGCCCTACATCAAGGACAAGGAGCGCGCGAGCCTCAACACGATCGCGCCCATGTCGATCGAACTCACCGACGCCACCGGCTCGGGCGCCGACATCGTGCGCGTGGCCATCCGCCGCGCCGACAAGGCGGTCGCGGCATGAGCGTGGAGGCGAACCTCGACATTCGCTATGTGATGGCGATCGACCTGCGCCGCTGTGTGGGGTGTCAGACCTGCACGGCCGCCTGCAAGAATTCCAACGCCACGCCGCCCGGCGTTCAATGGCGCCGCGTGCTCGACATCGAGACCGGCGAATTCCCGGACGTGCAGCGCACCTTCATGCCGGTCGCGTGCATGCATTGCGCCAATCCGCCCTGCATGCACGTCTGCCCGACCACGGCGACCAAGCAGCGCGCCGACGGCCTCGTCACCATCGACTACGACATCTGCATCGGCTGCGCGAATTGCGTCATGGCCTGTCCCTATGACGCGCGCTCCATCCAGCACATGGCGACCTTCGCCTATGGAACGCCGATGAAATCGGAAGAGGCGCGCTTCGAGCCCGAGCGTCTCGGCGTCGCCACCAAATGCACCTTCTGCCAGGAGCGGCTCGACCTCGCGGCGAAGACCGGCCAGACGCCGGGCGTCGATCCCGAGGTGACGCCGGCCTGCGTCAATTCCTGCATCTCCGGCGCGATGCACTTCGGCGACATCAAGGACAAGAACAGCAATGTCTCGAAGCTGCTCGCCATGACCGAGCATTTCCGCATGCACGAGGAGCTCGGCACCGATCCGTCCGTCTACTACATCCTCGACGGAGAGGAGGCATGAGCGACGATCGCGTTCTCGACCGCGTCGTCCCGCGCCAGCAGAAGGAATGGGACATCAAGGGCGCCTTGAATTTCATCCTCGGCGGCGCCGGCTCCGGCCTGCTCGTCGCCGCGCCCTTCGCCGCCATGCTGCGCGCCGATCCGCGCCCCTTCGTCGCGCTGGGCATGGTCCTGGTGGCTGGCGGTCTCTTCTCCGTCTGGCTGAAGATCGGCCGCCCGTGGCGCGCCTTCCATGTGGTGCGCCGGCCCTCGACGTCGTGGATGACGCGCGAGGCGCTGATCGCGCCTTTCCTCTTCGCGGCGGGCGCGCTCGGCGTCTTTACCGGCGCGCCGCTGTTCGTGCTGCTCGCGGGGCTCCTCGGCGCGCTCTACGCCTATGCGCAGGGCCGCATTCTCAAGGCCAATATCGGCATCGCCGCCTGGCGGCGCTGGTCCTGCGTGGCGCTGATCGTCGCCACGGCGGTCGTCGAGGGCGTCGGCATCGTCGCTTTCTCCGCGCCCTTCTGGCCCTCGCTCGCGCCGCTCGGTTTCCTGCTCGCGGCGCTGATCGTTGCGCGCTACATCGCCTGGACGAACTACATCGCCGACCTGCGCAGGACCGGCGCGCCCAAGGGCACGCTGGAAGCCTTCGACGTCTTCGCGCCGCGCTTCCTCATTCTCGGCCATGGCGCGGCAATCGTCTTCGCGCTCATCGGCGCCATCGGCCAGTACCCGGCGGCGCTGGCGCTCGGCGGCGCCTTCGCGGCCGTCGGCGGCGCGCTGTTCAAATACACGCTCGTCTGCCGCGCCGCCTTCACCCAGGGCTTCGCCCTGCCGCGCATGCCCACGCGCGGCCGCAGCAAGCCGGCGCCCGGCCTCAAGCCCGGATGGGAGCCGCCGCAGGCGAGTTGATATGAAACGCCGGCGACAACAACAGACAAGCGCCGGCTACAAGGGAGGAAGCCGATGAGGTGTGGCCAGGGGGCTACGCGCCCATTGCACGCGAGCGGAGACAGGGCATGAGCGCCGCCGTGATGGAGCCGATCGAGCGCGCAAGCCGCGCCGAACTCGAGGCGCTGCAACTCGAGCGCCTGAAATGGTCGCTGAAGCGCGCCTACGACAATGTCGAACATTATCGCAAGAAGTTCGACGCAGCCGGCGTGAAGCCCGACGATCTGAAGACGCTCGCCGATCTCGCGAAGTTTCCCTTCACCACCAAGGCGGACCTGCGCGAGACCTACCCCTACGGCCTCTTCGCCTCGCCGATGCGCGACATCGTGCGCGTGCATGCATCCTCCGGCACGACCGGCAAGCCGACCGTCGTCGGCTACACGCAGAAGGACATCGACACCTGGGCCGATCTGATGGCCCGCTCCTTCCGCGCCGCCGGCATCGGGCCGGACGACATCATCCTCAATTCCTACGGCTACGGCCTCTTCACCGGCGGCCTGGGCGCGCATTTCGGCGCCGAGCGGCTGGGCGCCGCCGTCATTCCCATGTCGGGCGGCCAGACCGAAAAGCAGGTGCAACTCATCCAGGACTTCAAGCCGACGGTCCTGCTCTGCACGCCCTCCTATGCGCTCACCATTGCCGACGAACTCGGGCGGCAGGGCATCAAGGCCAACGACACAAGCCTGCGCGTCGGCGTCTTCGGCGCCGAGCCCTGGACCAACGAGATGCGCCGGGAGATCGAGCAGAAACTCGGCATCGACGCCGTCGATCTCTACGGCCTCTCGGAAGTCATGGGCCCCGGCGTCGCCTGCGAGAGCGTGGCGACCAAGGATGGCCCGCATATTTGGGAGGATCATTTCCTGCCCGAGGTCATCGACCCGCAGTCGGGGCAGCCGGTCGCCGACGGACAGGAAGGCGAACTCGTCTTCACGTCGCTGACCAAGGAGGCGCTGCCGATCGTCCGCTACCGCACGCGCGATCTCACGCGCCTGCTGCCGGGCACCGGCCGCGCGATGCGGCGCATGGGCAAGATCACCGGCCGTTCCGACGACATGCTGATCATCCGCGGCGTCAACATGTTCCCGACGCAGATCGAGGAGATCCTGCTGCGCAACGAGCACCTGTGCGGCCATTACCAGATCGTCGTCTCGCGCGATCACAACCTCGACGAACTCGACGTCTTCGTGGAGCTCATGCCCGACGACGAGGCCGGCGCTGCGCAGCGCGATGACATCGCGCGCGAGGTCGCCCACCAGGTCAAGACCTTCGTCGGCGTCTCCTCGCGCATCCATGTGGTCGATCCCGATTCCATCGAGCGCGTCGTCGTCGGCAAGGCGAGGCGGGTGGTCGACAAGCGGCCGAAGTAATGGCGAACCGCCAGATCAGCCAGTGGATCGAGAAGCGGCTGGGCGAACGCCCGCCGCGCGCCAATTCGCTGATCGTCACGGTCTATGGCGACATGATCGCGCCGCACGGCGGCGCGGTCTGGCTCGGCGGATTCATTCGCCTGGTCGAGCCGCTCGGCCTCAACGCGCGCCTCGTGCGCACGTCCGTGTTTCGTCTGTCGCGCGAAAAATGGCTGGTGTCCGAGCAGATCGGCCGCCGCTCCTTCTACGCGCTCACCGAGACGGGCCGCCGCCGTTTCGAACACGCCTATCGCCGCATCTACGAGGACGCGCGCGACGCCTGGGACGGCGAATGGCGCATCGTGCTCCTGACCGGCGACGGGCTCGCCACGCCCGCGCGCGATGCGCTGCGCAAGGAATTGCTGTGGGAAGGCTACGGCGCGATCGCGCCCGGCGTCTTTGCGCACCCCTCCGCGCGCACGGAAGAGCTGATGGACATCCTCCAGACCTCCGGCGCGCACGACAAGGTCGTCGCCCTTCAGGCGCGCACGCTCGGCGCGCTGTCGAGCCGGCCGCTCAAGGACATCGTGGACCAGTGTTGGCGCCTCGGCGAGGTCGCCGGCGCCTATCAGG
>CAMFKC010000196.1 GCA_945956975.1 uncultured Methylocystaceae bacterium
CCAGCATTTCGGGCAGGAGGCCGCCGACGAGGCGGTCGCCTTCCGCAAGCGCTGCGCCGAGATGCTGACGCCGCGCGGCTACTATCTGTCGATCGCCGAGACCGACAACGAGCATCCCTGGCGCGACATCAACGGCGCGGAACTGCTCAACACGGAAATCCGCAGCGACGCCGCCCGCCGCTACGTGCGCGCCATGGCCCACAGCGACGTCGCCGCCCCGCCCTATCACACCGACGGGCTGACCTTCCTCAAGAACGCCGTGATGGATCTCGACGGCTACATGGACATTTTCTCGGTCGTCGGCGGCAACGAGCAGATCGTCGACAAGCTGGAAGAGGAACTGGAGGCGCAGGTCCGGCTCAACGCCCATGTGCGCGCCGTTCAGCCGCTGGCCGACGGAACCTATCGCGTCGAGGTCGACGTCGACGGGTTCCCCGAAAACCACATCGCCGACTTCGTCGTGGTCGCCTTGCCGCTCTCGGCCATGGCCTGCGTCACCTGGCGTTCGGACCGCCTCCAGCGCGTCATCGACGACCACATCGCCTATTTCGACCGGCCAGGCCACTACCTGCGCGCCACGCTCGCCTTCAAGCGCCCGTTCTGGCGCGATCACCTGCCGGCCGACTGGTGGATGACGGACGCCTTCGACGGCTGCTGCGTCTACGACGAAGGCGCCCGCAACAATCTCGAACGCTATGGCATGCTGGCCTTCCTGATCGCCGGCAATGCGGCCCTGTCGCTCGCCAACGAGAGCGACGAGCGCATCGAGCAGATGTGCCTCGACGCCATTCCCGCGTCGCTCGGCGATGCGCGGGATCATTTCATCGAGGGCCGCATCCATCGCTGGATGGCCTCGGTCAACGCGATACCCGGCGGCAAGCGCGTGCGCCGGCGCATCGAGAACCACCGGCCCGATCCCGAGCATCTGCCGGGCGTCGTCATCGTCGGCGACTATCTCTTCGATTCCACGCTCAACGGCGTGATGGATTCCGCCGACGCCGCCTCCGACATCATCGTCGGCGAGACATTGCGCCGCCGCCGCGACCAGCGCCCGCTCGAAGCCACGCCGATGGCCGCCCCCGCGGCGCAGCCGAACCTGGTCGACGTGCTCGCGCAATTCGTGCCGGCCGACCTGATGTCGGACATCATGCGCATCGTGTGGGATCTGCCGCAGGGCGCGCGCATCCTCAATTTCGGCTCCATGTCGGGCTCGCTGGTCGGCGCCCTGCGCGCCCTCGGCTACGACGCCTGGGGCGTCGAGCGCGATCCCGTCGCGCATGGCGCGACGCCGCCGGAGCTTGCGGCCTACAACCTTCTGGTCGAAGACGGCAAACTGCCCTTCCCGGATCGCGATTTCTTCGCCGTCATCGACACCGGCCTCTATCGTCTGCAGGCCGAAGACACCGACGCCGCCATTCGCGAGCTCGGACGCCTCGTGCAGCATGGGCTCTTCCTCGGATCGCTGACGCTCGATCTCTCGATCGACGTCATCGAGCGGTACAATCTGATGAAGAATGCCGAGTTCCTCGGCTCGCGCTGGGACTGGTCCGAGAAGCTCTATCCCGTCGGCTTCACCCACGCGCTGCTCGAATCGCCTCGCCTCGACACCGCCTGGGCCCGCGCGCAGGAAGCCGGCGCCGGACACGGCCATTGGTTCGAGGACATCGAGGCCATTCTGTATTGCTTCTTCGCGCAGTCCGACCTGCAGGCGCCGCCTGCTGCGGCGGCGAACGAGACGCGGCGCGAAAACGCGCTGTAAGACGCCGCATCGCGCGCGGCAGATGGAGTAACGTGGGGTCATGCTGGATTTTTCGGGCAAGAGCGCGGCCAGCGCCGTCGAGACGAAGGCATGGTCGATCGAATTCGCCGCTGCCGCGCCTGACGATGGACGCATGTTCATCGCCGTCGCCAATCCCGCGACCGCCTTTGCGATCCTCTCGCCGCTCGACCTCGCCGAAGCCAAGGCGCGCGCTGGCGCGGGCGATGCGCTGACGGTGGTCGGCCTGCCCGTATCCGCCGACCAGACGCTCGCCGGCGAGCAAGAACTGCTCGCCTGGATCGGCGAGGCCGACCAGCGCGGCAAGCCGCCGATGCGCGCCAGCGCCCGCACCGCGCGCGCCGTGGTCTGCGACAATCGCGCGCTCATCTACGCCCGCGACGAACACATGCGCGACGCCCTCGACGGGCTCGTCCGGTTCATCGTTCTGGAGCGTCAGGTGCGCTTCCAGGAAGAGGCGATGCATACGCTCTGGGCCGCGATAGACAGGGACATCGACCTCACCCACGCGCTCGCGCCCGGCTACAACGAGCGCCAGCAATCGGTGAACGAGATGACCGAGCTCGCCGGCCGCGCCAAGGCGTCCAACCTGCGCACCGGCATCGCGCTCGCCCAGATGGACCCCGCGTTGAGCGATCCCTCCAAGCGTCTGTTCGGCGAGTTTGCGGTCGTGGGCGGCATGCACGAACGGTACGACTCGCTGATCGACCCGCTGACCTATGCGGTGGAGAGCTACGATCGCGCCAATACGCGCATGATCGAGACGCGCAACGCCGCCAAGGAACGCACGCACTTCCTGTTCGAATTCATTCTCATGGTTCTCATCGTGCTGCTGATCGGCTGGGAACTGCTGCAGATGATGAACGACTGACCCGCGCGCCTCACGCCGCCGGACCGACGCCCAGCCGCAACGCATCTTCCGCCGCGCGCACGCCCGACAGATAAGCGCCGAGCACGGTCGCGTGATAGACCGTATGCGTGTGCTCGCCCGCAAAAAGAATGCGCCCGTGCGGCTCGGCCAGCGCGCGGAACATGTCGAAGGACGCGCCGAGCGGCAGGTAGGAATAGCTGCCGCGCGAAAACGGATCCCTCTCCCAGTCCGTCGTCACGACGCGCACGGGCGCCGGCGCCTCCGGAAAGGCGAGCCGCAGCACGGCGAGCGCCGAGGCTTCGATCTCCTCCCGCGACAGCGCAGCGATCTCGCATTCGCCGGAGCCTCCGTGCAGGCCCACCAGCAACGGCGCGCCCGCCTCTTCGGACAGGTTGAGAAACTCGTTCCACAACTTGCCCTGATGCACGATTACCAGCCGCTTCTGCTTCGGCCAGAACGCGCGTTCGAACAGCAGGAAGGTCTTGTGCAGATTGCCCATGCCGAGGCCGGCGAGCGCTTGCCGCCGCGTGGCGCCGAAGGGCGGGGAGATCGCCAGCGCGCCGGCCTGCAACAGTTTGAGCGGCGCGGTGACGATGGCGATGTCGCCCGTTTCGATTTGTGCGCCGCAGGCGACTTCGACCTGCCCGCCGAGATCGCGCACCGAGCTGACCTGCGCGCCGAAGCGAATATCCTGGCCTTGGGCGAGCTTCGCGACCATCCGGTCGAAGCCGCCGATCACGAAGGCGTCGCCGCCTTCCGGTTCCTCGCCCTCGTCGTAGCAGGCAAGCGACATGGCGTTCAGGTCGCCGCCGAATTCGGTGACGATTTCGCAATAGGCGATCTGCTCGACCGTCTTGCGCTCCGTCGGCGTGTAGGACCGCCTGGCGAAGAATCGCTTCATCGCCGCATCGACCGTCTCGTCGCGCGTGATGCGCTCCTTGCGATCCTCGAGATAGTCGAAGACCGCGAAGGCCCATTCGCAATCCTTCTGGCGCTTGCCGCCGACATAGAGCGCGTAGGAATCCCAGTCCGTCGTCTCGAAGCGCGCGCCGGCTTCCTTCAGGAGGCGCGCGATCGGATTGCCCTTCGTGCCGTGCACCCAGGACGGCCCGAGATCGAGCGGCAGATGGGGAATGCTGCGATCGGTCAGGATGCGCCCGCCCGCTCGGTCGCGCGCCTCCAGGATGGTGACGCTCCAGCCGGCGTCGGCGAGCGCACGCGCCGCCGAAAGCCCCGCCACGCCCGCGCCGACAATGATCGCCCTGCCCTTGCCTGTCCGCCTGTCGGCCAACCCTCGATAGCCTCGCCTGAATCGTTTCAGCGACCATAGGCGCGCGCTGCGCGCGCAGGCAATCAGCGGCGATGCGTTCAACGCAATCGTGAGGGAGGGAAATGGTGGGGGAAGTAGGACTCGAACCTACGAAGGCTTAGCCAGCGGATTTACAGTCCGCCCCCTTTGCCGCTCGGGACATTCCCCCACTGGAGCAAGGCCTTGGCGCTGAAAGCGCATCAGCCGTCGCCCGTGGTCCGGCAAAACCGGCCCGATGGCCCGCCTTATGCGGGCGGGGCGGCGCCCTGTCAACCGCAAATGGCCGCGATTGCGCATCCGCGCGCGGCGTGACACATGGCGTGCGAACAGACGGCGCGAGCGTGAACGACATGCGGCGGGACAGGCCCGGACGGGGCGGCAAGGACCGGAACAGGCAGGGCGACGCCGGCCGCGGCGCGCCCGAGCGGCGGGGCGGTCCGGACCGGCGCGGCGGCGACGCGCCGTCGTTCCGCAAGGCGGCGGGCGATCTCGTCGTGCTCTACGGCGTGCACGCCGTGCGCGAGGCCTTGCGCATGAAAGGCCGCAAGATGCTCGCCCTCTACGCCACCGCGGCGGCGGCCGAACGCATCGCGCCCGACGCCACGCTGGCCGGGATGGCGCCGCAGATCGTCGAAGCCGCCGATCTCGATCGGCGCCTGGGCGCAGGCGCCGTGCACCAGGGCCTGATGCTGGAAGCCCGCCCCCTGCCCGCGCGCGATCTTTCGGAAATCGAGAACGTCAGCGGCGTTGTGCTCGTGCTCGACCAGATCACCGATCCACACAATGTCGGCGCCATCCTGCGCACGGCGGCGGCCTATGCGGTCGACGCGCTCATCGTCACCGAGCGCCATGCGCCGGAATTTTCCGGCGTGCTCGCCAAGACCGCATCGGGCGGCCTCGAGCATGTGCCTATCGTCGCCGTCGTCAATCTCGCGCGCGCGATGGAGGAGCTCGGCCGGCTGGGCTACCTGCGCGTGGGCCTCGATTCGGAAGGCTCGGCCTCGCTCGAGGACATGGTCCTGTCCCGGCCGATGGCGCTGGCGCTGGGCGCCGAAGGCGCAGGCCTACGACGTCTGACGCGTGAGAATTGCGACCTCGTCGCGCGGCTCGACATGCCCGGCGCAATCAAGAGCCTCAACGTGTCGAACGCCTGCGCGATCGCCTTGTCGATCGCGACGATAAAGCTGCGCGGCTGATCAATCCGGCGCGGGCGCCGAATGGCTCAGACCGCGCCCAAGACACCGGAATTCGGGCCCATTAGACGATTGGATGACTCGCTCCGGCGCCGCTGGAGCCGGTAACATCTTCTTAACGTCCGCGATCCGTCCGCGGGCGGAAGAAGGCTGAAATTCGGCCTTGCAATAACAACTCAGAGGGAATGTCCCTATGGCAATGGCAGCAACGTCGGCGGCGGAAAAAGTCCGCCCGATGACGCCGGAAGAGAGGAAGGTCATTTTCGCCTCCTCGCTCGGCACGGTTTTCGAATGGTATGATTTTTATCTCTACGGCTCGCTCGCGGCGATCATCGGCACGCAGTTCTTCAGCCAGTTCCCGCAGACCACGCGCGACATCTTCGCGCTGCTGGCCTTCGCGGCGGGCTTCCTCGTGCGTCCCTTCGGCGCGCTGGTGTTCGGCCGCGTCGGCGATCTCGTCGGCCGCAAGTACACCTTCCTCGTCACCATCATGATCATGGGCCTGTCGACCTTCATCGTCGGCCTGCTGCCCTCGT
>CAMFKC010000197.1 GCA_945956975.1 uncultured Methylocystaceae bacterium
CCGCCGCAGCGCGGTCCAGCCCTTTCTCGCCATGGACGTGCTGCGCGAGGCCGGCAGTCTGGAGGCGCAGGGCCGCACGATCATGCATCTGGAGGTCGGAGAGCCCGGCGCGCCGCCGCCGGCGCCCGTCCGCGCCGCTGCAATCGCCGCCTTGCAAGGCGGACGGGTCGGCTACACGGACGCGCTCGGCCGCGCCTCGCTGCGCGCCCGCATCGCGCGGCACTACGGCGAAACCTACGATGTCGACGTCGCCCCGCAGCGCATTGTCGTCACGACTGGCTCGTCGGGCGGCTTCATTCTCAGCTTTCTGGCCATGTTCGACGCAGGCGACCGCGTGGCCGTCGCCGCGCCCGGCTATCCTGCCTACGTCAACATCCTCGAGGCTTTGGGCTGCATCTGCGTCCCGCTCGAAACGACCGCCGCGACCCGCCATGCGGTCACCGCCGACATGATCGAGGCCGCGCATCGCGAGGCGCCGCTCAAGGGCGTGCTGCTGATGAGCCCGGCCAATCCTTCCGGCGTCATGATGACGGACGAGGCGCTGCGCGCCATCTGCGAGACCTGCGATCGGCTCGGAGTCGCCTTCATCTCCGACGAAATCTACCACGGCCTGACCTACGAGCGGCCCGCGGAGACGGCGCTGAAGTTCAGCGACGAGGCTGTCGTCGTGAACTCCTTCTCGAAATATTATTGCATGACAGGCTGGCGGATCGGTTGGCTCGTCGTGCCGGAAGAACTCGTGCGTCCCGTGGAGCGCCTGCAGCAATCGCTGGCGATCTCCGTGCCGTTCCTGTCGCAGACCGCCGCAGAAGCGGCTTTCGACGCGCGCGCGGAACTGGAAGCCGTCAAGGCGAGCTATGCCCGCAATCGGGCGGCGCTGATCGATGCCTTGCCGAAGATGGGCCTGCCGGATTTCCAGCCGCCGGACGGCGCTTTCTACATCTATGCCGACATCGGCCGCTTCACTAACGACTCGCTCGACTTCTCGAAGCGCCTGCTGGAGGAGGCCGGCGTCGCTGCAACCCCCGGGGTCGATTTCGATCGCGCGCGCGGCGCCCGCACGCTGCGCCTGTCCTATGCGGGATCGGAAGCCGACATTGCGGAGGCGATCGCGCGAATGGCGCGCTGGCTCGATGAGCGCGCCTAGGATGGGAGAAATCCCATCAGCCGGCGCAGCCCCGCCCAGATCGCGTCCTTGAAGCGTGTTTGCCACGGCTCGCCCGCACGAGGCGCATCCTTGTGCGCACGCGCCTTGCAGTCTTGCGCGAGCGTGACGACCATTGCCTCGCCGTCCGTGAAATAACGGTCGCCGCCGCCGTTGCGTCCGTTCAGCGTCGGCCCGACGCCCGGAATCTCGTAGACATTCTCGACCATGCCGACGCTCGCGAGTTGTTCGGCGACATAGTCGCGCTCGGCGTCAACGTCGGGCGATATGTGATGCGTCACCTGCAGCGTATAGCGGCTGAAGCCCACGCCGCGGTCGAAAGACGCCGATCCAAGCCAGACCGGCCTCTGCTCGTCGCCCGATTGCAGCACGCGCCATAGCCGGATGTGGTGGCGCTGGTCGGCGCTGTCGCCCTGGGCCTTCTCGAAGGCGAGATCCTCGGATCGTCCATCATAGAACAACGGACTGACTGGCGCAGCCGGATAGGGCCTGCGCAGCGCGACGCTGCCGATGATGCGAAGCGACGTTTCAAGCGTGATCGGATTCGCCGCGAACCAGCCCGCGTTATGGAAGGCGCAGACGATTTCCCGATCCGAACCCACGACCCCGAAATTGATGGGATCGCCGGCAATGTCGGCCGAGGTCCGGGTTGTCATGGGTTTGCCCGCAAGGCCCTTCTGCGCCTCGCGACGCCAGAACAGCGGCAATGCGAGGTAGGCGACGACAGCCCACAATATCAAGGCTGTAAGTGCAGCATTTGCAGCCCGGCGCTTTTTCGAGCGCCGATGCATGCCGGTCTTGGAGCTTATGCTCTGGCGCTCTATCTGTGCTGCCATCTTGCGGCTATCCTGCCGCATCTTCCCCAAAACCGGAACGACTGCATGACATCGATGTTCGATCCGATCGCGCTCGGCGCGATCAACATGCCCAACCGCATCGTGATGGCGCCGCTCACGCGCAACCGCGCCAGCCTGCCCGGCCGTGCGCCGACGGCGCTCGTCGCTGAATATTACGCGCAGCGCGCCTCCGCCGGCCTCATCCTCACCGAAGCGACCTCCGTATCGCCGCAGGGCGTCGGCTATCCCTCGACGCCGGGCTGCTGGTCCGACGAGCAGACGGCGGGCTGGAAGCAGGTGGTGGACGCCGTCCACGCCGCGGGCGGCCGCATCATGATGCAGCTCTGGCACGTCGGCCGCATCTCCGATCCCATGTACCACGACGGCCAGCCGCCGGTGTCCGCCAGCGCGATCGCCGCTACCGGCCACGTCAGCCTGCTGCGCCCCAAGCGCGACTTCCCCACGCCGCGCGCTCTGGAGACGGACGAGATCCCGGGCGTCGTCGCCGCCTACAAGCGCGGCGCCGAGAACGCCAAGAAGGCCGGCTTCGACGGCGTCGAAATCCACGGCGCCAACGGCTATCTGATCGACCAGTTCTTGCAGGACGGCTCCAACAAGCGCACCGACCGCTACGGCGGCTCGGTCGAGAACCGCGCGCGCCTCATGCTCGAAGTCGCGGACGCCTGCATCGACGTCTGGGGCGCGAGCCGCGTCGGCATGCACATCGCTCCGCGCTGCGACGCGCATTCGATGGGCGACAGCGATCCGGCGAAGACCTTCGGCTATGTCGCGAGCGAACTGGGCAAGCGCAAGATCGCCTTCATCTTCGCGCGTGAATCGCTCAAGGAGCCGCGCCTCGGCCCGACGCTGCGCAAGGCCTTCGGCGGCCCGTGGATCGCCAACGAGGGACTGACCGCCGAGACGGCGGCGCAGGTGCTCGCCAACAACGAGGCGGACGCCGTCTCCTTCGGCAAGGATTTCATCTCCAACGCCGACCTCGTCGAGCGCCTGAAGAAGAACGCGCCGCTCAACGCGTGGAACATGGAGACCTTCTATTCCGAAGGTCCGCACGGCTACACGGACTATCCCGTGCTGGAGAAGGCGACGGCGTAACCTACAATGCAGGCGCCGGCGCCCATGCGTCGGCGTCCGCGTCCTGAAGACGCGGCATCACATCCGAAGCGAAGAGTTCGATCGATCTCCTCGCTTCCGCGAAAGTCATGTCGCCGAACACGAACGTTCCCTCGAAATAGGTCACGCCCGTCGCTGCGATCTGTTCGGCGAGCGCGCGGCGCACGGTTTCGGGCGAGCCCACCAGCGCGGCGCCTGACGCGATCACCGGCTCGATCGTGTCGGGCAGGTTCATGGTCAGCGGCGCCCCGCCGAAATCGCGCCATAGCCGCCAGAAGCTCACGACGAACACTTTCCACGCGCGCGCCGCGATCGCGCGGGCCTGCTCGTCGGTTTCGCCGACGAAGACGAACCGGTTGAAGCCGACGAGCGGGCGCTCGCCGTCGCCGTGATCGCAGCGCCCATATTCCGCTTTGTAGGCGCTGGAGATCGAGCGCACGCGCTCGACGGGTCCCGAAGACATAACGTTGTAGCCCATGCGCGCGGGCCAGCCTGCGCTGTCGGCGGAGCCGGCGACATACCAGACCGGCGGATGCGGGCGCTGCACCGGCGCCATCGCAACGGGCACGCCGTCGTAGGTGAAATGCGCGCCCTGATAGTCGAGACGGCCCATCGTCAGACCCTGCATCACGATGTCGTGGACCTCGCGATAGACGTCGAGCGCCTTCTCCGGCGCCACGCCCATGAAGCGGACCTCGTGCGGCGAGGCGCCGCGGCCGATCCCGATGTCGAAGCGCCCGCCACTCAACCCGTCGAGCATACAGATCTCCTCGACGAGGCGCAGCGGATTGTAGAGCGGCAGGATGTAGACGAGCGGCCCGATCCGGATGCGCTTCGTGCGCTGGGCGACCGCCGCAAGAAAGACGCTGGGCGATGGCGTGGTGGAGAGCGGCGTCGAATGGTGCTCGCTCTGGTGATAGATGTGAAAGCCGCAGCGGTCGTAGACCTCGGCGAGCGCGAGGCGCTGCTCGTAATGCTCGGGCAGCGCGCGTCCCGAGGCGTCGTGCTGGTCGAATATGCCGAACTTCATCGCGCGCCTCCCGACGCTGGCCTTTTGCGTCGAGCCTAACGTCTGTCGGCTGCCGCGAACAGGCCGGCGCCATGTCGCGTGCGAAAGCCTCCCGGACGAAAAACGCCGGGCGCATGGCCCGGCGTGATCTGGATAGGGGCGCCGGGCTCAGAAGTGCATGTCGCGCGAAGAAACCCAATTGCCGTGGAAGCCCGGCGGCACGCGATGGGGAATTTTAACCCGTGCGACGGGATCGCTTTCGAATTTCATCGCATCGATGATGACGAGTTCCGTCGTCTCGTCGTTCATGTCGACGACGAGCCCGACCATCCATCCCTCTCCCTCCGGCGCATCGTCTGCGCGCGGAACGAAGACGAATTCGCCGGGATGGCGGCCCGCGCCGAAATCGTGGACCGCGCGGGCGCCGCTGACCAGATCGTGCCGGTAGAGCTTGGTGTTCGAGATCGCGAAATCGCCGTCGGGCAGCGCCATCGTGAAGGCGTAGCGATAAGGCTGGCCGAACCGGCGTTCGTCGGGCCGCGGGAATTCCTGCGGTGTCGCGTCGATCGTGCGGACGTCGATCGTCTTCGCGCGCGGATCGATCGTCCAGCGTTGCAGCCCGAGGCTGCGGCCGTTCGGCCCGCCGGTCTCTTCCGCGAACATTGTCTCGTAGACGCAGGAATCGAGCACGACATTGCCGTCGCCATCGTCATAGGCGTTGGCGACGTGAAAAATATAGACCGGCGGGCAATCGATCCAGATGATCTCGTCGGCGCCGCCTTTGCGCGGCAACAGGCCGACGCGCGCCTTGTGTTCCGGGTTCCAGCGATAGGGGAACTTGTGGCCGCCCATCATCGCCTTCAGCGAAAAGGTCACCGGCAGATCGAGGATGATGGCGTAGCGCTGCGTGATCGCGCAATCGTGGATCGAGGGTCCGTGCTCCACCTTCACGGGCAGTTCGCGGATCACGCGTCCCTCGGGGGAAACGACGACGTGCCGGATCGTCGTCATGTCGGGCCCCTCGTAGCAGATGCCGTGGAATTCTCCGGTGACGGGATCGCGATGCGGATGGGCGGTGAAGCTGCCGTTGAGCGTATCGCCGAAGCGCTCGTAGGCCTGGTCCTCGAGCGTGTCGCTGAGCGTTACCGGATAGCTGCCGGCCTCCACCAGCGCGAAGGTGCGCCCGGCCATGCCCACGACATTGGTGTTGACGGTATCGAAGATGTGGCGCGGACCGGGGGCGGCGGGCAGGCCGGTTGCAGCGGCGACCGCGTTCGAGCGGATCCAGCGGTTGCGGTACCACAGCGCCTTGCCGTCGCGCAGGGCCAGCCCATGCACCATGCCGTCGCCGGAGAACCAGTGGTAGCCCTTCGGGTCCGGCTTCGCGGGATTGGGGCCGATGCGCAGGTAGCGGCCGTCGAGTTCGCGCGGAATGGCCCCGATGACCGCCAGCTCCTCGAGCGTCAGTTCCTGCGTCATCGGCTGATGAATGGCGGAGAGATAGGCGCTCGCCTCGTCCGGCAGGCGCGCCCTGTTGAAG
>CAMFKC010000198.1 GCA_945956975.1 uncultured Methylocystaceae bacterium
GTTCATGTCGTGGGCGTACAAGGACAAGCCCGAGATGACGGCGCAGCTTGCCGAGCAATATACGCTCGCGGGCAATTCCAACGATGCGCTGGTGATTCCCGCGGGCCTCGCCTTCGCACGGTCGATCGCGAAGAAGCCGGACCTCGAACTCTACCAGCCCGACAAGCGCCACCCGAGCGTCGCCGGCACCTATCTGGCGGCGGCGACCTCCTATGCGGCCTTCACGCGCAAGTCGCCGGTCGGCAATCCCTCCACGATGGGGCTCGACGCGGCGACTGTCGCGCATCTGCAGGAAACGGCGTGGGAGACGGTGAAGGATTATTACGGCGATCTGGGATCGTAGCCGCTTCTCCCACCACAAAAACCTCATCCTGAGGAGCGATGCGCAGCATCGCGTCTCGAAGGATGCGGGCATCGGCCATGCTTCGAGACGGCGCTTTCAGCGCCTCCTCAGCATGAGGGAGAGTGGAACCAGCGAGACGAGAGCCTAGCTCGCCAGTTCCTTCAGCCCGCGCCGGATCAGCGCGCTCGTCTCGGCGCTCTCGCCGAGCGCCTTCACGCTGGCCGCAACCGCGGCGGCGGCCTGCGGCCGGCCGTAGCCGAGATTGACCAGCGCCGAGATGGCGTCCTGCACGGGCTTGGGCGCGCCCTTCGCCTCGACCTCACCGGCGAGCCTGGCGACGACAGGATCGACTGCCGACAGAGCCGGCGCCTTGTCCTTCATCTCCGCCACGATCCGCGCGGCGAGCTTCGGCCCCACGCCCGGCGCGCGCGACACGGCCGCCTTGTCCTGCGTGCCGATGGCGGTGGCCAGCTCCGCAGGCGACATGATGCCGAGGATGGCGAGCGCGACCTTGGCGCCCACGCCCTGCACGCTTTGCAGCAGGCGGAACCAGTCGCGCTCCGCGTCGCTGGTGAAGCCGAACAGCCGGATCGCGTCCTCGCGCACCTGCGTCTCGATGGCGAGCGATGCGGTCTCTCCGGCCTGCGGCAGTTTCTGCAGCGTGCGCGAGGAGCATTGCACGACATAGCCGACGCCGTTGACATCGAGGATGACGAAATCCTCGCCGTAGGAATCGATCAGTCCTTTCAGCTTTCCGATCATCCCGCGATCCTTGCCGAGACCTTGGCCGCGAGCGCCCGCGCGCCGCGATGCTGCGCATGGCAGATCGCCACCGCCAGCGCATCCGCCGCATCGGCGCTCTTGGCGTCGCATTTCGGCAGCAGCACGCGCACCATCATCGCGACCTGAGCCTTCTCGGCATGGCCCGCGCCGACCACCGTCTTCTTCACGAGATTTGCCGCATATTCGGCCACGCTCACCCCGATCAGCGTCGGCGCGAGCAGCGCGATGCCGCGCGCCTGTCCGAGCTTCAGCGCCGATTGCGGGTCGCGGTTGACGAACGTCTCCTCCACCGCCGCCTCGTGGGGCGCGTGGGCGGCCAGCACAAGCGCCAGCCCCTCGTGCAATTGCCGCAGCCGTTCGGCCAGCGACAGCGCGGCGTCCGAATGCAGCGTGCCGCAGGCGACGAAGGACAGCCGCGACCCCTCGGCCTCGATCACGCCCCAGCCGGTGTTGCGGAGGCCCGGATCGATCCCGATGATGCGAATCGCGCTGCGTTGCATCAGGAAAGAATACACGCTTTGCGACAGGCGCCGGTAGCGCCCCTATCGGCTGCGGCTGGAGCCGAAGGCTATATCTGCGACAATGCGCGCGCTCTTGCCGGAAGGCTGGGGCGTCACGCCTGCCGGGAGCTTCACGCGCGCCGCCATTTCCAAAGACCGCAACCGGGCGACCCCGACATCTGGAAATTCCTTCTTCACAGCCGCATAGTCTTCTCCGGTCACATCGACGCAGCCGGCCGGCGAGTCCCACAACTTCCGGGCGACGAAGGAGTCGACGGCGCCGGTGATGGCCGGCGGTGCGATATCGTTCCTGGCGACCTGTCCGCTGTCGATCAGAGTGCGGATCACCTGTCCGAGGATTGCGGCGGATTCATCGAAACTGACGTCGCGCACGTCGTCGAAGCGCGTTTCGTTTTTGCCGCTGAGGATGCAATGGCGCGCGAAGAAGAGCCAATCGTGGACCATGTAGGCCGGCGCGTAGCCCCAAGGCGAGAATCCCGCGAAGGGCTGTACGATGCGCGGGATAGAACCGCCGTCTGTATACATCAGGCCTGGCTTGATGGTTCGGGCCGTTCCGTCGCTGCGCGCATGTGTGAAGCGCAGTGGATCGTGCGGCGCAGGCACGAACACGAATTTACCGTCGCCGGCGCCCCCGCCTTCGCCGACCCACATGACAAACAATCGCCCGTCGAGCCGGCCCGCGGTTTGCTCGTCGAAACGAACGCCGCCGCACGCTGTGAGCGCCAGCGCGGACACAAGGCATAGCAACAGGATTCTCAGATTTCGCATGACGATACGCCCCCCACTTGCGCAGGCTAACAGTTTATGTGCGCAATTGTCGCGTGGGCCTGCGCTGGACCCAGCCATTGGCCGCTTTAGATGATTGCCGTAGAGGCCGCAGGGCTGAATGGCGGAGCCGCACTCGATGCCCGATTTTACCGCGATCGATCTCGCCAGGATCCAGTTCGCCTTCACGATCAGCTTCCACATCGTCTATCCCGCCTTTTCAATCGGGCTGGCGAGCTATCTGGCGACCCTGAATTTCCTGTCGCTGTGGACGGGCGACCGCACCTATCTCCAGCTCTTCGACTACTGGAAGCGCATCTTCGCCATAGCCTTCGGCATGGGCGTCGTCTCGGGCGTGGTGATGAGCTACCAGTTCGGCACCAACTGGAGCGTCTTCGCCGACAAGACCGGCCCCATCCTCGGGCCACTGATGGGCTATGAGGTCCTCTCCGCCTTCTTCCTCGAGGCGGGCTTTCTCGGCGTCGTGCTGTTCGGCCGCAACCGCGTCGGGCCCGTCCTGCACTTCTTCGCGACGTTGATGGTCGCGCTCGGCACCTTCGCATCAGCCTTCTGGATTCTGTCGGTCAACAGCTGGATGCAGACCCCGGCCGGCTACGCCGTCAATGCGCAGGGCCAGTTCATTCCGGCCGACTGGTTCGCCGCCATCTTCAATCCGTCCTTCCCCTATCGTCTCGTCCATATGGTTCTGGCGGCCTATCTCACGACGTCTCTGGCTGTCGGCGCCGTCGGCGCGCTGCATCTCCTGCGCGGCGATCGCTCGGCGTCGGTGCGCACCATGTTCTCGATGGCCATGTGGATGGCCGCCATCGTCGCGCCGATCCAGATTTTCGCGGGCGACATGCACGGCCTCAACACGCTCGAGCATCAGCCCGCCAAGATCGCCGCGATGGAGGGGCATTTCGAGGGCGAGAAGGGCGCGCCGCTGATCCTGTTCGGCATGCCCGACATGGCCAATGCCCGCACGAACTACAAGCTTGCGGTTCCCTATCTCGGGTCCCTCATCCTCACGCATTCGCTCGATGGCTACGTGCCCGGCCTCAAGGATTTCCCGCGTGAAAACTGGCCGCCGGCGCCGATCGTCTTCTGGTCGTTCCGCGTAATGGTCGGGCTCGGCTTCGCCATGCTGGGCCTCGGCCTCTGGGGTCTGTTCGCGCGCTGGCGGGGCGTCTTCTACGACAACGGCTGGTTGCATCGCGCGGCCTTCGTCATGGGTCCCGCGGGCTTCATCGCCGTGCTGGCCGGCTGGATCACGACGGAAGTCGGCCGCCAGCCCTTCGTCGTGCAGGGCTTGCTGCGCACCGCGGACGCCGCATCGCCGATCGCCGCGCCTGCGGTCGCAGCCTCGCTCATCGGCTTCGTCATCGTCTACGCGACCGTCATGGCCTTCGGCTTCGTCTATATCGGCGTGTTGATGAACAAGCCGCCGGATGCGCCGGCGCCAGTCGACGAGGATGCGCCGATGCGCGCCGCCGGCACGGCGCCGGGCGTCGCGGCGGAGCTCGGCGCGCAGGGCGGAGCGCATTGACGATGGAAAGCCTCGACCTCCCCTTCCTTTGGGCCGGCATCATCGCCTTCGCGGTTCTGCTCTACACGCTGCTCGACGGTTTCGACCTCGGCATCGGCATTCTTTTTCCCTTCATGCGCGACGGCGACCAGCGCGGCCGGATGCTCTCGACCATCGCGCCGGTATGGGACGGCAACGAGACCTGGCTCGTGCTCGGCGGCGGCGGCCTGCTCGCCGTCTTTCCTCTCGCCTATTCGATCGTGCTGTCGGCGCTCTATGCGCCGATCATCCTCATGCTGCTGGCGCTGGTCTTCCGCGGCGTCGCCTTCGAATTCCGCTGGCAGACGCCGCGCGCGCGAAAGATATGGGATCGCGCCTTCGCGCTTGGCTCGCTGGGCGCTGCCGTGGCGCAGGGCCTTGCGCTCGGCGCGCTCGTGCAGGGGATTCCGGTCGCCAACCGCGCCTATGCGGGAGGCTGGTGGGACTGGCTCACGCCCTTCAGCATCCTCACGGCCATCGGCCTCACCCTCGGCTATGCGCTGCAGGGCGCCTGCTGGCTGATCATGAAGACGGACGGCCGCCTGCAGCGGCAGGCCTACGATCTCGCGAAATTCCTCGCGCCTGCCTTTCTCGCTTCCATCGCCGCCGTCAGCCTGTGGACGCCCTTCCTCAGCGCGACCTATTCCTCGAACTGGTTTTCCTGGCCGCGCATCCTGCTCGTGCTGCCGGTGCCGCTGCTGGTCGCGCTCGCCGGTTTCGTGCTGGTCTCGGGGATAGCGCGCGAGAAGGAGCGTTCCCCCTATTTCGCGACACAGGCGCTGTTCGTGCTCGGCTTCGTCGGGCTCGGCGTCAGCTTCTATCCCTACATGGTGCCCAACAGCGTCACGATCTGGCAGGCCGCGGCGCCCGACAAGAGCCTCGGCTTCCTGCTGGTCGGCGCGGCGCCGCTGCTTGCCATGGTGCTCGCCTATACCGCCTACGCCTACTGGGTCTTTCGCGGCAAGACGCCGGAAGATCATCACGGCTATTGATGCCGCCCCTCGCGCGACGATTGCTGTGGTTCGCGGCGCTGTATGCGGGGGGCGTAATAGCGGTGGGAGCCTTGGCTTACGCGCTGCGTTTCGTCACCCGCTGACAGCCGAAGGAAATTTGCCCGCATGGCCGGTCTGAAGACCGGCGCTCCCGGAACCGCCGCTCTTCAGAGCGGCAGGCGTGGCTCATCCTCTCAAACGGAGACGTGCTGACGAAAACCTCCATTGCGAAGGTTCATTGCACAGCCCCGCCTTCACCGGATTGTTCTCGATGTAAGCCACGGTCTGCGCCAAATGCGCCTCATCGCGCATGAAGCGATCGAAATAGTCGCGCGCCCAAAAACGCCCGGCTGATCCGAAATGTTTGTTGATCACCGCTGCCGTATAGGCCTTCCAGCTCTTCACGATGTCTGCGAGCCGCGCGCCCTCGATCTGCTCCAGCAGGACATGGACATGGTTCGGCATCACGCACCACGAGAGAAGCCGATAGCGTTCGCTGTCGAAATGCAACAACGCATGTTCGACTGTGGTTGCCGCCAAAACATCCGACAGGGGGCACGCCCCGGCGCCGAGGTCGAGCAGGCCGTCCAATGCTTCCGACAATCGTCGTACGCCGATCACATCCGGCCGAAGATGCGCCGGAAGGCTGTCGGCGGGGCGACAAACTACTTGGTGTATGCGTTCGGGCGTGTCGTAATGCGGCAGGTAGCC
>CAMFKC010000199.1 GCA_945956975.1 uncultured Methylocystaceae bacterium
ACCGAATGGCGCGCAAGATCGCGGGCCTCCTCCTCGCAAGCTTGAGTTTTGCTGGCTTGACGGCTGCCCGGGCGGAGGACAAGCCCGCTCCGAAGACCGAGGAGCCGCCGGCGCTGAGCGCGCAGTGCCAGGCGCCGGCAAGCGACATTGCGTCTCCGGCGCCCTTGCCCAATTTCGCGGCAGTGCTCGCGGCCAAGAAGAAAGCCCGCGTTCTGGCGATCGGCTCGTCGTCGACCTACGGCGTGGGAGCCTCGTCGCGCTCGCGCAATTATCCCTCGCAATTGCGCGAGATTCTCGGCAAGGCCCTCAACGGCGTCGACGTGGAAATCGTCAACCGCGGAGTGTCCGGCGAGGTTGCGGCGACAACCGCCGAGCGCCTGCGGACCGAGGTCGCGGTCAATCGCCCGGACCTCGTCCTGTGGCAGCTCGGCACGAACGACGCGCTGTCGCGCGTTCCGCCGGAGCAGTTCGAGCAGACCGTGCGATCCACCATCGACTGGCTGAAAGACGACAAGATCGACGTCGTGCTCGTCGGCCTGCAATACACGCCGAAACTGGCGCGCGACAAGAATTACGAGGAAATCCGCGACGCGCTGTTCAAGATCGCGGCGGACGAGGGCGTGCTCTACATCCGCCGCTACGACGCCATGCGCTTCATCGCGCAAGCCCGCTCGGCGCCCGTGCTGGCGCAGGACGAATTCCACCTCAACGATCTCGGCTATCGCTGCATGGCCGAGCACGTGGCGCAGGCGGTGATCGCCAATCTCTTCGTGCGGCGCTTCCGGCCGGTGCAGGGCTATACGCCGTAGGGCGTCAGGCGCATCGCTCCCCAAGACGAGGAAGCGAGGCTAACCTTACGCCGCTTCCACGTAGGCGTGCCGCTCGTAGAGGAACTTCAACACCGCCTCGCGCGCCGCAACGTAGGTCGCGTCGCTGACGAGCTCCAGCCGGCGGCGCGGGCGGGGCAGCTTCACGTCCAGCACCTCGCCGATGGTCGCAGCCGGCCCGTTGGTCATCATCACGATCCGGTCGGACAGGAGAACCGCCTCGTCCACGTCGTGCGTGATCATGATGACCGTGTTGCCGAGCGTGCGATGGATTTCCATCAGCGAGTCCTGCAGGTGCGCGCGGGTGAGCGCATCAAGCGCGCCGAAGGGCTCGTCGAGGAGCAGGACCTTGGGCTCCATGGCGAGCGCGCGGGCGATGCCGACGCGCTGCTTCATGCCGCCGGAGATTTCTGACGGGCGCTTGTCCTTCGCGTGCGTCATCTGCACGAGCTCGAGATTGTGCAGCGTCCAGGCGTGCCGCTCGGCGCGCGACTTGGCGCCGGCAAACACCTTGTCCACCGCGAGCCGGACGTTGTCGTAGACGGACAGCCAGGGCAGCAGCGAATGGTTCTGGAAGACCACCGCGCGCTCGGGCCCCGGCGCATTCACTTCCCTGTCCTCCAGCAGCACGCCGCCGGTGGTCGCCTGCGTCAGGCCGGCGACCAGGTTGAGCATGGTCGACTTGCCGCAGCCGGAATGGCCGATGATCGAGACGAATTCGCCCTTGTCGATGGCGAGGTCGATGTCGCGCAGCACCTCGCTGCGCACGCCGCGGCGCTCGAAGGTCTTTCCGATGCGATCGAGCTTGAGATAGGGGCGCTTGGTCGGAGACATGTTCATCCTCCTCAGTTTGCCTGCGCGCCGCGCGCGACCAGCGCGCCGATGCCGCTCACCAGCCGGTCGAGCGCGAAGCCGACGAGTCCGATGTAGGCGAGCGCCACGATGATGTCGGAGAGGCGCGAGGAGTTCCACGCGTCCCATATGAAGAAGCCGATGCCCACGCCGCCGGTCAGCATTTCCGCCGCGACGATGGCGAGCCATGCGAGGCCGATGCCGATGCGCAGGCCGGTGAAGATGTAGGGCGCAGCGGATGGCAGCATGATCTTGGCGAAGAACTCGATCGGGTTGAGCCGCAGCACGGCTGCGACGTTGCGATAGTCCTGCGGGATGTTGCGGATGCCGACGGCGGTGTTGATCAGGATCGGCCAGATCGAGGTGATGAAGATCACGAAGATCGCCGACGGCCGGCTGTCGCGGAAAGCGGCGAGCGCGATCGGCAGCCAGGCGAGCGGCGGCACGGTGCGCAGCACCTGGAAGACGGGATCGAGGCCCCGCATCGCCCATTCGGACTGTCCGACGAGGGCGCCCAGCAGAATGCCCGCGACCGTTGCGAGACCGAAGCCGATGCCGACCGTTTCCAGCGAGACGAGCACGCGCCAGCCGAGCCCGATGTCCTGGGTGCCGAAGTTGAAGAAGGGCTGCGCGATGAGGTCGTAGCTATCCTTCCAGATCTGCGACGGCGGCGGCAGCGTGGCGCCCGGCTTGGCGCACAGGATCTGCCAGACGAGCAGGATCAGCCCGACGGTCACCAGAGGCGGCAGCGCCTTGGCGGCGAGCCACATCAGCGTCGCCTTCGCGCCGCGCGCGATTGCCGCCAGCGCGGGCGCGAGAACGGGCGCGCGGCGGGCTTCTGCTTCCCCGGACTCGACGGATTTCATGGCGTAGGTCATCGGGCGTGTGCCTCCGTGCTTAGGCGATGCGCTTGATCGAGAGGCTGGCGAGGTAAGCCTGCGGATCGGCGGGATCGAACACCTTGCCGTCGAAGAACGTTTCCTTGCCACGCGACGTCGAAGCCGGAATGTCTGCGCCCGCGACGCCCAGCGACTTCGCCGCGTCGCGCCACAGGTCTTCGCGGTTGACCTTCTTCACCAGGCCCATGATGTCGGTCGAGGGATCGAACTTGCCCCAGCGGATGTCCTCGGTCACGAACCACGCGTCATGGCTCTGGAACGGATAGGACGTGCCGTCGCGCCAGAACTTCATGAACAGGTCCGTGCCCTTCGCGGTCTTCCCGTTGCCGTAGTTGATGTCGCCCTTGATGCGGCCGACGATGTCGGCGGGCGGCACGTTGAACCACTGGCGGCGGCCGACGATCGCGGCGAGTTCGTCCTTGTTCTCCATCTTGTCGCACCATCGCTGGGCCTCCATCACGGCCATCAGCAGCGCCTTCGTGGCGCGCGGATATTTGTCGACCCAGGCGGCGCGCAGGCCCAGCGCCTTCTCCGGATGCTTCTTCCAGATCTCGCCCGTCACGCAGGCGGAATAGCCGACGCCCTGGTTGGCGAGCTGCTCGTTCCAGGGCTCGCCCACGCACAGCGCGTCCATGTTGCCGACCTTCATGTTCGCCACCATCTGCGGCGGCGGCACGACGATGGTCGAGACGTCCTTGTCCGGGTCGATGCCGCCGGCGGCGAGCCAGTAGCGCAGCCACAGGTCGTGCGTGCCGCCGGGGAAGGTCATGGCCACCTTCACTTCCTTGCCCTCGGCCTTCTTCTTCGCGAAAGCCTCCTTCAGCGCGGAAGCGTCGAGCCCGACCTTGAGATCCTTGTAGTCGTTGGCGACGGAAATGCCCTGGTTCTCGAGGCTCAGCCGCAGCGGGATGTACATGGGCACGCCGATGTTGTTCTGCGTCACCCGGCCGGCGGTGATGAGGTAGGGCATCGGCGTCAGGATATGCGCGCCATCGATGCCGTTGGCCTCCGAGCCCAGCACGAGATTGTCGCGCGTCGCGCCCCAGGACGCCTGCTTGGCGACCTCGACGTCCTTCATGCCGTGCTTTTCGAACAGGCCCTTTTCCTTGGCGACGATCAGCGGCGCGGAATCGGTCAGTGCGATGTAGCCGAGCACGGCCTTTGTCACCTCCGGTCCCACGCCCTGCGCATGGACGCCGCGGGGCAGGAAGGCGGCGAGGCTGGCGGAGGCGGCGCCGGCCAGCAGGTCGCGGCGGCCGATGTCGAGTGCTTTTGCGGCGGGCTTGGGCATGGACGGCTCCTTCGGAACGCCCGCCTTTTCTGCGAGCGCGTCGTCCATGTCTTGCAGGCTGCGTGCCAAGTCCTTGTAATTACAATACGACAAGTCGCGGATTGATGGATGTCATCTGTGGCGACGAATCTCTTTTGCATTGACGCCGCAACGAGGATCGCGGGCGCCTCGACGACGATCGCGCCCACTTCTTGTGCAGCGCACAAAGCAGGCAGTCTCCGCCTCGGGAATGCAGGGCGCCCAGCCAAGCAGCGCCCGGATGGGGCCGGCGGCGAGCGCCGGCCCCGCTCCGTCAGTCAGTCTGCGGAATGCCCGCGGCGATCACCGGGCCGATCGGCTCCCACGTCTTGCCGTCGAAACGCGAGATCTGGAGCTTCTGGTAGAGCGAATAATTGGTGGGCGTGGAGGACAGGGTCACGCCGGGCAGGCCGAGCGGCAGCTGCACGTCCTTCAGGTTCGAGACCACCTTCATCAGCTTCTCGCGCGTGCAATCCTTGCCGCACTCGGTGAGCACCTTCTCGGTCAGCCAGGCGGAATTGTAGCCGGTCGTGTTGGAGCCATCGTTGGGATCCGCGTTGTTGTTCCACTCCTTCATGAAGGCGAGATAGTCCTGCGTCGCCTTGTCGCTGGCCCAGCGCGGATCGGCCGGGATCTTGGTGGCGATGGCGGTGATCAGGCCCTTGGAATTCTCCAGTCCCGCCGGCTCGAGCACCGTCTTGATCGAACTGCCGACGGCGACGATGTAGTGCAGCGGCTTCCAGCCGAGTTCGGCGGCCTTGCGGATCGACTGGGCCGAGAACTTCGGCGTCGTCATGTTGAACAGCGTATCCGCGCCGGAGGCGCGCAGCGCCACCATCTGGGAATCGATCGTGGGATCGGAGACCTCGTAGGTCACCTCCTTCACGATGAGCGATGTCTTGGCGCCCAGCCCCTCCTTGAAGCCGCGCACGTAGTCGCGCCCGGCGTCGTCGTTCTGCGAGAGGATGGCGATCTTGGCGTTGGGTTTCTCCTGCAGGATGTATTTGGCGGCGACGCGCCCCTCCATCGTGTAGGAGGGATAGAGCGCCATCGTGTAGGGGAAGTTCTTCGGATCGTTCCACTTGTCGGCGCCGGTCGACAGGAAGAGATGCGGCACCTTCTTGTTGTTCATGTATTTGTGGATCGACGTGTTGGTCGCCGTGCCAAGCGAGCCGAAATCGGCGAAGATCTCGTCCTGCTCCACCAGCTTGCGCGTCTGCTCTACCGTCTTGGGCGGCGAATAGGCGTCGTCGTAGGTCAGGAACACGACCTTGCGGCCGTGGATGCCGCCGTTCGCGTTCAGACGGTTGTAATAGGCCGTCTCGGTGCGCCCCGCCGCGCCATAGGCGGAGGCCGGCCCGCTGTAGGGCATGGTCTGCCCGATCTTGATTTCCTTGTCCGTGATGCCCGTTTCCGCGAGTGCGGGGGCGGCTGCGATCAGTCCGATCGCGGCCAGAAGCGCCGTCTTCTTCATGCGTCCCTCCTGCGCGCTTGTGGTGCGCGCTGGTGCGATTTGAGGCTGCGGGGCGCCTGCGCGTCAATGCGCGCCGCACAATGGCCGGGATTGCGTGGCCGGCTGGCGGCGCGCCCCAGCCTTGCCAGCCCGCCCGGCATGGGCTAGCTCAGGGGCCGGAACAGAGCCATGGCCCAGCAGAAACCAATCAACACCCAGAACCTGACCACGATCATCGCCGTGATGATCCTCGTGGGCACCGAGCTCGTCGGCGCCTCCTGGGCGGCCGGCTGGGCGATCGGCGGGCTGTTCCAGCT
>CAMFKC010000200.1 GCA_945956975.1 uncultured Methylocystaceae bacterium
GAGCCGGGTCGTGGCTCTGGATTGCTTCGTCGCCGCGCTCCTCGCAATGACAGGTCCGGCGGCCCATTACGTCTGAAATCGGATTTAGAAATGCTCGAAGTCAAAAATCTCCATGTCTCCGTCGGCGGCCGCAAGATCCTCGATGGCCTCAACCTCACCGTGAAGGACGGCGAGGTCGCAGCCATCATGGGTCCGAACGGCACCGGCAAGTCGACGCTGTCCTACGTCATCGCGGGCCGCGAGGATTACGATGTCGAGGAGGGCGAGGTCCTGCTCGACGGCGCGAACATTCTCGAGATGGACGCCACCGACCGCGCCAACGCCGGCGTGTTCCTCGCCTTCCAGTATCCGCTGGAAATTCCCGGCGTCGCCACCATGACCTTCCTGAAGGCCGCGCTGAACGCGCAGGCGCGCGCGAAGGGGCAGGGCGAATTGCAGACGCCGGAATTCATGAAGAAGGTGCGCGAGGCCGCGACCAAGCTGGGCGTCAACCAGGACATGCTGAAGCGCCCCCTCAACGTCGGCTTTTCCGGCGGCGAGAAGAAGCGCATGGAAATCCTGCAGATGGCGCTGCTGCAGCCGAAGATCGGCATTCTCGACGAAACCGATTCCGGCCTCGACATCGACGCCCTTCGCATCGTCGCCGACGGCGTCAACGCGCTGCGCGCGCAGGATCGTTCCTTCCTCGTCATCACGCACTACCAGCGCCTGCTCGACTACATCAAGCCGGACACGGTGCATGTGATGGCGAAGGGCAAGATCGCGCGCACCGGCGGGCCCGAGCTCGCGCTCGAACTCGAGAAATCCGGCTACGCGGCTTTCACCGGCGAGGCGGCATGAACAAGCCCTTCTTCCAACGCCAGCGCACCGAGGCCGAGGCGGCGCTGATCGACCGCTTCGACCAGGGCGATCGCCGTCTCGTCGGCGCCTGCGACCTGCGCGCCGCCGCCATGCGCCGCTTTGCGGAAGCGGGCCTGCCGAACCGCCGCGTCGAAAGCTGGCACTACACGGATCTGCGCAGCGCCATGCGCACGGCCGCGCTCGTGCGGGCGCCGGAGACGGCGACGCTGCCGGGGGCGCGCGAATGCCTGGCCAAGCCGCTTGCGCAGACGAGCGCCCATCGCTTCGTCATCTTCAACGGCTCGTTCAATGCGGACCTGTCGAGCGAGGGCCCGCTGCCCGAAGGCGTCTCCGCCACGTCGCTCGCCGCGGCGCTCGGCGCCGGCGATCAGGACGTGCTTGCAGCCCTCGGGGATTCCGGTCCCGGCGAGGGCGACGCGGTCGTCGCGCTCAACACCGCGCTGATGCAGGATGGCGTGGTCATCCGCATCGCGCCGGGCGTCAAGGTCGAGCGTCCGCTCTCGATCTTCAACATCATTTCCGGCGGCTTTGCGCAGGCTACCTTCCTGCGCTCGCTGGTCATCGTCGGCGCCGGCGCGTCCGTTGTGCTCGATGAAATCACGGGCGTCTCCGTGCCCGACGCCACGCAGTCGAACGAGGCGCTGACCGTCGTCGTGGGCGACGGCGCGCGGGTGGACTATTCCGCGCAGGTCGCCGAGCAGCACGAAAAGGCCGTGGCGCTGCACAGCCTGTTCGTGATGATGGGCGCGAACGCGATCTTCAACGGCTTCTGCCTGACGCCGACCGCCGGCCTCGTGCGCCGCCAGATCTTCGCGCGTCTCGAGGGCGAGCATTCGACGATCTCCCTCGGCGGCCTTTCGCTGCTGCGCGGCAGGCAGCATGCCGACACGACGCTGGTCGTGGAACACGCCGTGCCCAATTGCGTCAGCCGCGAACTGTTCCGGCACATCCTCGATGATGAATCGACCGGCGTCTTCCAGGGCAAGGTCATCGTGCGCCAGCATGCGCAGAAGACCGACGGCGGCATGAAGAGCCAGACGCTCGTGCTCGGCGAGGACGCCAGCATGAACAACAAGCCCGAGCTGGAAATCTTCGCAGACGACGTGGTCTGCGGCCATGGCGCGACGGTCGGCCAACTCGACAAGAACCAGATCTTCTATTTGCAGGCGCGCGGCCTCTCGCGCGGCGAGGCGGAATCGCTGCTGCTCGACGCCTTTGCGAGCGAAGCGCTGGAACTGGTAGCGGACGAAGAAATCCGCACGCGCTTCCAGACGCAGGCGTCGGACTGGCTGGCGGCAAGGAGCGGCCGATGAACGCCCGCTCGCCGATCCCCGCTGCCTACGACGTCGAGCGCCTGCGCGCGGATTTCCCGATCCTCGCCGAGAAGCCTTACGGCAAGAACCTCGTCTATCTCGACAATGCCGCCTCGGCGCAAAAGCCGCGTCAGGTGATCGAGCGCATGACGCATGTCTACGAGCACGAATACGCCAACGTGCATCGCGGGCTGCACTACCTCGCCAATGCCGCGACCGACGCCTTCGAGGCGGCGCGCGCCAGCGTGCGGCGCTTCCTGAATGCGGAATCCGCCGACGAGATCGTCTTCACGCGCTCGGCGACGGAAGCGATCAACCTCGTCGCCGCCTCGTTCGGCCTCGCCCACATCGGGGAGGGCGACGAGATCCTGCTCTCGATCATGGAGCATCATTCCAACATCGTGCCCTGGCATTTCCACAGGGAACGCAAGGGCGCGGTGCTGAACTGGATCGAATGCGACGACGACGGCCATATCGACCTCGCCGCCTTCGAGAAGCAGATCACGGACAGGACGAAGATCGTCGCCATCACGCATATGTCGAACGTGCTGGGCGCGCCGACGCCCATTGCGGAGATCGTGAAGATCGCGCATGCGCATGGCGTGCCGGTGCTTGTCGACGGCTCGCAGGGCGCGGTTCATCTCGACGTGGACGTGCGCGCGCTGGACGCCGATTTCTACATCTTCACCGGACACAAGGTGTATGGCCCCACTGGCATCGGCGTTCTCTACGGCAAGAAGAAGTGGCTGGAAAACCTGCCGCCCTTCAACGGCGGCGGCGAGATGATCGAGGTCGTCACCCGCGACCGCATCACCTACAACACGCCGCCGCACCGCTTCGAAGCGGGCACGCCGCCGATCGTGCAGGCGGTGGGTCTCGGCGCCGCGCTCGACTACATGGACGAGGTCGGCCGCGCCGCGATCCGCGCGCATGAAGCCGATCTCACGGCCTATGCGATGGAGCGCCTGTCGCGCATCAATTCGCTGCGCATCCTCGGCCATGCCAGGGACAAGGGCCCGATCGTCTCCTTCGAGATGAAGGGCGCCCATGCGCATGACGTCGCCACCGTCATCGACCGCGCCGGCGTGGCCGTGCGGGCGGGCACCCATTGCGCCATGCCGCTGCTGGAGCGCTTCGGCGCGACCTCGACCTGCCGCGCCTCCTTCGCGCTCTACAACACGCGCGCGGAAATCGACGCCCTCGCCGACGCGCTCGTGCGCGCCGAATCCCTGTTCTCCTGAGGCTGACCGGCCATGACGCAAGTGGAAGAAGCGCCCTTCGCCCCCAACAAGCCCGCGATGGAACTGTCCAACGAGATCACGCCGGAGGAATACGACCGGCTGACGGATGACATTATCGCCGCGCTGAAGACGGTGTACGACCCCGAGATCCCCGCCGACATTTACGAACTCGGCCTGATCTACCGCGTCGAGGTCGACGACAGCCGCTTCGTCAACATCGACATGACGCTGACGGCGCCAGGATGCCCTGTCGCCGGCGAAATGCCGGGCTGGGTGGAAAATGCCGTCTCGATCGTGCCGGGCGTCGCCGGCGCCAAGGTGAACATGGTTTTCGATCCCCCGTGGGACCAGAGCCGGATGTCCGAGGAAGCGCGCGTTGCGCTGGACATGTGGTGATTGCGGCCACGAGCAACTATATGTGAGTCTGTTGCCAGCCCGGGGCCTTGAACCCCGAAGGAGGAGCACATGGGCGCCCGCCCGAAGATGAACGTGATTTCCCTGACGGACGCCGCCGCCGCTCGCCTGCAGGACATCATCGCGAATGCCGACAAGCCGCTTTACGGCCTGCGCGTCGGCGTGAAAAACGGCGGCTGCGCCGGCATGTCCTACACGATGGATATGGCCGATGCGCCAGCCCCCGGCGACGAGGTGGTCGAGGACAAGGGCGTGCGCGTGCTGGTCGATCCCAAGGCCGTGCTGTTCCTGCTCGGCACGCAGATGGATTTCCAGACCTCGAAGCTGTCGTCCGGCTTCGTGTTCAACAATCCTAATCAGACCTCGGCCTGCGGCTGCGGCGAGAGCGTGGCGATCACGCCCGCGAAGCTGGACGACGCCGAAGCGCGGGCATAACGCGCTTCCCGGGCCCGCATCCTGAGGAGGCCCGAAGGGCCGTCTCGAAGGATGGCGACGTCAGCATTCTCGTCCGGGCGCCTTCGAGACGCCGCTTCGCGGCTCCAAAGAGCGAGGACTATTGGTTTTCAGGCCGGGCTCTTCGCCAACCTCCGAGACGCTGCTGCGAAAGCCCCCCAGCCTGAAGGCGCATGATAAGCTGCGCCCATGGACGCCGAATCCGTCGAAGACTTCTTCGCTCCCTTCGCCCCTGTGCGCGCCAGGCGCATGTTCTCGGGCCATGGCGTCTACGTCGATGACGCCTGCATCGCCCTGTGCGTGTTGGGCGACATCTGGATCAAGGTGGACGACGACGCCGAACGCGCCGCGCTCGCCGCCGCAGGCTCGGAGCCCTTCAATTACACGCCGCCCACGGGTGGACGCCGCGTCATGAACGCCTTCTGGAAGCTGCCGGACCCGGCGCTGGACGACGAGGACGAACTCAGGCGCTGGTGCCGCCCGGCGCTCGCGGCGGCCCGCCGCACGGCCGCCGAAAAGGCGCAGGCGAAGGCCAGGAAGGCGGCAAAATCGAGTGCGGTCGTAAAATCCCCGCGCAAGCCGCGCGCGACCTCCGCAAAGCGCTGAAACAAAAGGGGTTTCTCCGGGCTGCGCAGGCTGCCGCAATTCGCGTCAGTTCACGGAATCGGCTAGACTGCGCGCCGTGATTCCCGGGCGCGCCGCGCCCCCGCCGAAAGCCGCACCCCTTGGCAGACAACGACGACAGCAAGGACGAGGGCGAACAGCCGCCGTCCGACATCAGGCCCGTTTCCATCGTCGACGAGATGAAGCGTTCGTATCTCGATTACGCCATGAGCGTGATTGTCTCGCGCGCGCTCCCTGACGTCAGGGACGGCCTTAAGCCCGTGCATCGCCGCATCATGTTCTCGATGCACGAGAACAGCCACACGCCCGACAAGCCCTATGTGAAGTCCGCGCGCATCGTCGGCGACGTCATGGGTAAGTATCACCCGCATGGCGACGCCGCGATCTACGACGCGCTGGTGCGCATGGCGCAGCCCTTCTCGATGCGCCTGCCGCTGATCGACGGGCAGGGCAATTTCGGCTCGGTCGACGGCGATCCGCCGGCGGCCATGCGCTACACGGAATCGCGCCTCGCACGGCCCGCGCTCGCTCTGCTCGAGGACATCGACGAAGGCACGGTCGACTTCCAGCCGAACTACGACGGCAAGGAGCACGAACCCGTCGTCCTGCCCGCGCGCTTCCCCAACCTGCTGGTCAATGGCGCGGGCGGCATCGCGGTCGGCATGGCGACCAACATC
>CAMFKC010000201.1 GCA_945956975.1 uncultured Methylocystaceae bacterium
GGCGACGCGCGGGTCGGCGATCGCCTGCCGCACGATGATGTCGCTCGCCAGGGAATGGCCGAGCAGCGCGACGCGGCCGTCGACGCCGGGCAAAGCGAGCGCGGCGTCGATCACGCGGCCTGTCTCGCGCATGAGAAGCTGCGTCGTGCCCTGGACGCGGGTGACATCGCCCGACATGGGCTTGGGGTTGCGGCCATGGCCCTCGAAATCGAAGGAGACCGCGACATAGCCGGCCTGCGCGAGCGCCAGCGCGTAGGCTTCCATGAGCTGACGGGAGCCTGCGAAGCCATGCGCGATGACAATGGTGGGCGCGGGCGGCGCGCCGGTCTTGCGATAGACGGTCGCGGGCGTCGTTCCGATCTGCAGCGGCATGATCGTCAGGCCTGCGCGCGCGGCTTCGAGATTCCAGAGGCCGACGACGCAGAGGAAGAGCCCGGCGAGCGCGGCGAAAAGACGAGCGGGCAGCGTCTTCACGTCAGGCGTCGCCCGGCGGTTCCGGCGCCGGCGGGGTCTTTTCGCGCCGCCAGGTCACGAGCGGCGCGGCGAAGGCGAGCAGCATGGGATAGGGCGCGTAGTCCGGATGAATCGTCGCCAGCGCGACGGCCGCCGCGCCGAGCACGACCGGGATGATCGCCGCCTGGAAGGGGCCGCCCCGCGCGTTGCGCCCGAGCGCAATGAACCACAGCGCCATGTTCAACGTGGCGATCAGGGTGATGTGGCCGAAATAGAGGACCGCCACGGGCGTGCTGTGGCGATAGGCGCCATAGAGCCCGTTGGTCGCAGGCAGGGCCACGATGCTCATCAGGAAGACGATGTTCAGCGTCACGACCGGGCGCGTCGCGTAAGGCGCGCGCTGCAGGCGGCGGTGATGGCTGATCCAGAAGACGCCGGCGATCATGAAGCTGAGCGCCAGCGCGATTAGCGGGCGGGCGTAGGCGTCGGCGAGGCTCGTCCATGTCGGCGTCGCGCCCGCCGCGACGCCGCGCGGCAGGTCGTAGGCGAGCAGCGTCATGGCGACGCCGAACACCGTGTTGCTCAATTGTTCGAGGCGGCGCATCTCGAACAGGTTTGGATCGTCAGCCATGTCGCCTCGCCGTGGAGGCGACACACTAGCTGCGTGCGGCTTTGAGCTCCAGCCGCGCGCCAAGACGCATCATCATGCCGTCGGTCGAGATGGAGCAGAGGCGGAATCCCTTCGCCGCCACTTCCTTCGCGCGCTTGCCGGTCATGCAGAAGGCGCCGGCGACCTTGCCCTTGGCCTTGCAGCGCGCGGCGATGTGGTCGAGCGCCTTGTCGACTTCCGGATGGCCGGCGTCGACCACGGCGCCCTTGGTCAGCGCGATCGACAGATCGGACGGGCCGACGAAGACGCCATCGATGCCGGGCGTATCGAGAATCGAATCGAGCGCGTCCAGCGCCTCGCGAGTCTCGATCATGGCGATGGCGAGCTGGAGATCGTTCGCCTGATGGAAATACGTTTCGCCCTCGAGACCGGAGAGACCGAAGGCCCGGTTGGGGCCCCAGCTGCGTTCGCCGACCGGCGGGAATTTCGTGAAGCTCGCGAATTTCTTCGCATCGGCCGCGCTGTTGATCATGGGCGCGACGATGGCGGCCGCGCCCGCGTCGAGCAGGCGCGAGGCCGTGGCGAAATCGCCGACCGGAATACGCGCGATGGCCGGCTTGCCGGCAAGGCCGACCAGCGCGATCGCCTGCACGGTCGTCGAGAAATCGACGATGCCGTGCTGCATGTCGATCAGCGCCGCATCGAAATCCTCGCGCGCCGTGGCTTCGGCGATGGAGGCGTCGTTCGCGCCGCACCAGGACATGAAAATCGTCTCGCCAGCGCGCACTCGGCGCGACAGGGGCGCGAGCGGCGCGCTTGCAGTCATCTGTTCCTCCCGGGGGAATCGTTGTCCTGGCATGCTAGTTCGCCAGACGACGGCCCGGCAAGGTCAGGCTTGCGCCATTGCGCGCAGGTCTGCGTAGTGTCGAACGAATAGCCCGTGCTGCGGCTTTTCCAGCCCGACGACCAAAGCGCGGGCGACGTCGGCGCCGGCGATCGGCCGGTATTTGGCGAGCGGCCCGAGCAGCAGCGGCGCAAGCGCCTGCGAAACCGCGGTCGCCAGTCCCTCGCCGGCGCGCGCCTCGACGCGGTCGCCCACCAGAAAGCTCGGCTGCGCGATCTCGACATGGCCGTAGCCGGCCGCGCGCACGGCGTCTTCCGCCTCGCCCTTGGTGCGCAGGTAGAAGTTGGAGGAGCGGGCGTTCGCGCCGACCGCCGAGACGAGACCGAAGGCCGTTGCGCCGCAGGCGAGGCCGAGCTTGGCGAACGCCGTCACGTAGTCGCGGTCGACTTTCGCGAAGGCTAGTTGCGAACCGGCGATCTTGATGGTGGTGCCGAGCGCGCTGAGGAAAGCTTTCGGCGCTTCGGCTTTCAGACGGTCCGTCAGAGCGGCGAGATCGTCGAAATCCGCCGCAAGGGCCTGCAGGCCCGTCCGCTGCTTCAGCTTTGCCGGGTTGCGGGCGAGCGCGATCACGCGCCAGCCGCGCTGCAGGGCGATATCGACGGCCGCGGCGCCGACGAGGCCGGTGGCGCCGGCGACAACCATCAGATTGCTCATGTCATTTCGTCTCGCGTCATGACGCGGGCGCCCGATGGCGCGAGCGCGGGTTCGGCCGGCAGCGGAAGCGTGCGGCGCGCCACGCGGCGCAGGCCGACCGGCCGGTAGAGCTGCTTGGTCGCCTCCACCACCAGAACGCCGGCGCCGGGGAGCGAGAGCTTCGCGCCGATCTTTTCGAGGATCGGCGCCAGCCGCAGCAGGAAGCGGCGCTGGAAGGGGGCGCCATAGAGCGCCTCGCCCCAGTGGATCGGCGAAAACATGGTTTCACGCATGAGCTCGCGGAGCTGGCCGCGCGAAAAAGGCTGGCCGTGGCCGAAGGGCGTGGTGTCGACGCGGGACCACAGGCCGCCGCGGTTCGGCGCGATCAGGATCATCCGGCCGCCGGGTGTGAGGATGCGCCAGACCTCGGCCAGCAGTTCGCGCGCCTGCTCGCTGGTTTCGAGCGCATGGACGACGAGCACGCGATCCATGCAGGAATCCGGCAGCGGCAGGGCCGTGGTCTCGACCAGAGCAGAGGCGGAGGGGCCGGAGGAGGGCCAGTTCACGACGCCCAGTTCGGCCGGCATGAAGGCGATGACCCGGACGGCTTCGTCGCGGAACTGCTGCAGATAGGGGGTGGCGTAGCCGAAGCCCATGACGGCCATGCCGCCGCAATTGCTCCAGCGCGCCCGGATCGTGTCGTTCAGAAACCGCCGCGTAACCAAGCCGAGAGGCGAGGCATAGAAGGTTCTGAGATCGACCACGTCGAGGCGCATCCGCTTCTTTTCGCACGTTTTTTGCAAGCCGGGGAGGTTTTGTGCGCTGATTTGCCAGCGGCTTTGCGAGCGGCGTTAAAGGAACGCTTACCCGGCGTCGGCACCATGGCGGTCAGCCGATTTCTGCGCGGGTGCAGCCTTGGATATTCGCAAAATGGTTCAGCGTCCGCCGCGTGCGGATGCACAGGCGGTCGTGCAGCCGGCTTTGCCGGCGCAGGCCCCGTACACGCCGACCGCGCCCGCCGGCGGGCCGGATCCGCGCGCCATTCTCGATTCGATCGGCGAGACCGTCTACGACTGGGACGTCGTCAGCGACCGGCTGACTTGGGGGCCGAACGCCCTCACGGTTCTGGGCGTGGGCACCCTCGACCAGATTTCGAGCGGCAGGTCCTACGGCGAACTCATCACCTCGGACAGCGTGGCCTCCCGCTACGCCGCGATCACCGGATCGGCGGCGACCGACAGCGGGACGGGCGTGCCGTATCGCGCGCGCTACGGCCTTGCGCTTGGCGGCGCGCGGGCGAAGCAGACCGTCTGGATCGAGGACACCGGCCGCTGGTTCGCCGGCGCCGACGGCAAGGCGGCGCGCGCGCACGGCCTGATCCGCGTCATCACCAGCCATTACGAAGCCGAGCGCGAGCTGGAGTTCCGCTCGCGCTTCGACGCGCTGACGAATTGCTACAACCGCGCGCATATCCTCGACATCGTCACGCGGCACCTCTCGCGCACGCCGGGCAAGCAGACCCATTTCTGCATCCTGCTGGCGAGCCTCGAGAACCTGTTCGTTCTCAACCGCACCTACGGCTACGACGTCGCCGACGAGGTGATCGCCGGCGTCGCCAAGCGCCTGCGCGGCACGATGCGCGCGCCGGATTCGCTCGGCCGCTATGCGGGCGCGAAATTCGCGCTGGTGCTGGACAATTGCGACCGCGACCAGATGATGATCGCCGCGCAGCGCTTCCTCAACGAAACGAGCCGCGAACCGATCGAGACGAGCGCAGGCCCCATTCCCGTCGCGCTGCGGATCGGCGGCGTCGCCGCGCCGCGCGACGGGCGCACCGCCAATCTGCTCGCCCAGCACGCCGAAGAAGCGCTGGACGTGGCGCGCGCTTCGGGCGCGACGCGTCTGGTCGCCTACGAGCCCTCGCTCGCGCGCAACGACAATCGCGTGCAGGCCGCCCGCATGGCCGACGAGATCGTCAGCGCGCTCAACGATGGGCGCGTGGCGTTGGCGCTGCAGCCGATCATCGATTCCAAGACGCGGCGGCCCGCGTTCAGCGAGGCGCTGATCCGTCTGCGCCAGCCCGACGGTTCGATCGTGTCGCCCGGCGCCATCCTGCCGATCGCGGAAAAGGCCGGACTCGTCCACCTGCTCGACCAGCGCGTGCTCGAACTGGCCTTCGCGCGGCTTCAGGGCGATCCGGGCCTGACGCTGTCGGTGAACGTCTCCAGCGCGACGGTCCACGATCCCGACTGGCCCGAGCGCTTCAAGGCGATGATCGGCCAGGCGCCCGCCATCGCCGCCCGGCTGATCGTCGAAATTACGGAGAGCTGCGCGATCGCCGATGTCGAGGCGACGCATGCGGCAATGTCGTGCGTGCGGTCGCTCGGCGTGCGCGTGGCGATGGACGATTTCGGCGCAGGCCACACCTCGTTCCGCAACCTCAGGCGTCTGCCCTTCGATCTCATCAAGATGGACGGCGCCTTCGTGCAGAATCTCGCGCGCTCGCCGGACGACCGGTTCTTCGTGCGCACGCTGATCGATCTTGCCCGCCACATGAGCCTGCCCGTAGTGGCGGAATGGGTGGAGGATGCGGAGACCGCGAAGCTCCTGACCGAATGGGGCGTGGAATACATGCAAGGCGTGCATTTCGCCGACGCGCGCATCGTGGAAACCGGCGCCGGGGCGGGCGGGGGCGCGGAAGCAGCCGCAGCCTGACGCGAAAAGGGCGCCCTCGGCGCCCTCGTCTCACCATCGCCTGGAATGGATCAGCTGCGGTCGGTCGACAGCCCGTCGATGCGTTTCTGCAGGTCGCCGACCTGCTTGCGCAATTCGTCCAGTTCCTTGCCCTCCGTGCCTTCGGCGCGCGCCGGCGCCGCGGCCGCCGCGCCCCCGCCCGGCACGAACGGATTGAACATCGACAGCGCCTGGCGGAACATCGCCATGTTCTTGCGCGCCTGGTCGTCCATCGACTG
>CAMFKC010000202.1 GCA_945956975.1 uncultured Methylocystaceae bacterium
CGTGGATGAAGGTGATGGGCGCGAGCAGGATGCCGGCCGTGGTCGCAACCATGGCGGAGATCGCCCAGATCGCCGCGAACATCTTCTTGACGGGGATGCCCATGTAATAGGCCGCCAGCATGTTCTGCGAGACCGCCTGCATGCCCACGCCCATGCGCGTGAAGCGAAAGAACGCGTAGAGGATGACGCAGAGCAGGGCGGTCGCGACGATGATCGACAGGCTGTCGGCGGAAATCACCAGCGCGCCCATGCGCACCACGCCCTTGGAGAACGGCGTTTCGATGCGCAGGTCGTCCGTGCCCCAGAACATGCCGGCGAGCGCCCGCAGCACCATGCCGAGCCCGATCGTCGCCATGACGATGGAAAATTGCGGATAGCCCAGGATCGGCCGCACCACCAAACGCTCCATGACCATTCCGAGAATCGCCATGCAAACAACGCAGGCCGCGAAGCCCAGCCAGTAGTTCAGCCCGAGCGAGGCGATGAACGTGTAGGAGAGGAAGGCGCCGAGCATCATGAGTTCGCCCTGGGCGAAGTTCACGACCTCCGTGGCCTTGTAGATGAGCACGAAGCCGAGCGCGATGAGGCCGTAGACGCAGCCTACCGCAATCCCGCTAATCGTCTGCTGGACGAAGTCGAGCATAACCCTCCCCTGCGTTTGCCGTCGGTGCGGCAAATCGTTTTTTGAGCGCGGGCGCGGTGCGTTCAGAAGGAAACTGTCGCACAATTTTGCCCGACGCCGGCGCAGCATCATACAAACGTCGAAGCGACGCAAGCGATTTTTAAGCGACTAATTAAACTCTTGGACGACCCGCAAATTCAGCTGGGGCGTGGGCGTAGGCTGCATATGCGCACAAGCATCGCGTGCGTTTCCAACGCGGGTTGATGTTCGCCGATGGGTCGACGCGCAATCGCGGGGCGCAGGCCGACCTGACCATCAGATTGACTCGTCACTGTCTCGCGGCTTATCTGCCGCAATGTTGCCGCGATGGCGTCAAGGCCGGACGAGTTTGTGGATCGTCGCGCTCTATGCGCTGGCGATGGCGACGCTCGGCTTTGCGCACAAGCCTGTCGCTGCCTCCGGGCTATCGCCGGTCGAGCTCGCGGCCTATGCGCTGCCGGACGGCACGCTGCCCGACCTTTGCCTGACCGGTCACGCAGGCTCCGGCGAAAAGGCCCTCGCCGATCATTGCGACGCCTGCGCGCTCTCCCACGCGCCGGGCCTCGCCGCTCCTTCGCAGACGATCCTTCCGGCGCCCGCGATGCGGGAACTGGCGTTTGCGATCGATCCTGCAGGCCAGTTCCGTCCCGCGCCGCGGCACGGGCCGACGTCGCGCGGTCCGCCTCTCGCCTGATCCTGAGCGTCCACGCCGGCGGCGCTTCGCGCCGGCGCGACGCAGCCGGGCGCGTCGCGCCTCTCATTCAATTCATCTGAATTGCGTCCTTCCACGAAGGCGGCGCCTGCGCGCTGATCCCTGCCTTCGGAGCTTCCATGTCCCGTTCTGTCCTCCTGCGCGGCGTTTCCGCGCGCGCCGTCCTGTCGGCTCTGTCGCTTGCGCTCGTTGTTCCTGCCGCCGAGGCGCAGACGCCGCAATCCGGCGTCTCTACGCTGCCAGCCGTCGTCGTCACGGCGCCCAAACCGCGCGTCGTCCGTCCGGCCGCCGCGCAACGTCCCGTTGCGCGCGCTCAGGCGGCGCCGCGCGCCCGCGCCTCGCGTGCTCCTGCGCAGCGCACCGTCGTCGTTCCCGTCGGCGCGGCCGGCCAGGGCGCGCCCCTGCCGACTCTCGCGCGCTGGTCGCCGAACACGCCCTCCGGCGGCCCGGCCTTCGTGCAGCGCTTCCAACTGCCCAATCCGTCCGTCGCCTCGATCACGCGCAAACAGATCGACGAGCAGGTCAACATCATCGATACGCAGGATGCGGTGAAATATTTCCCGAGCCTGTTCGTCCGCAAACGCAACGACGGCGACACGCAGTCGGTTCTGGCCACCCGCACCTGGGGAATCAATTCCAGCGCCCGCTCGCTGGTCTACATGGACGACATTCTCATCACCGCGCTCATCGGCAACGACAATTCGATCGGCGCGCCGCGCTGGGGACTCGTCGCGCCGGAAGAAATCGAGCGCGTCGATTTTCTCTACGGCCCATTCTCGGCCGCCTATCCCGGCAATTCGCTCGGCGGCGTGCTGCAGATCACAACCCGCATGCCGGAAAAGCTTGAGGTCAATCTCAAGCAAACCGAAAGCTTCCAGACCTTCAGCCTGTGGGGCACGCACAAGACCTACGCCACCCACATCACCAGCGCGTCGATCGGCGACCGGATCAACGATTTCTCGTGGTTCGTGTCCGGCAATATCTCGTTCAACAAGACGCAGCCTTTGACCTACGTCACGACGTCAGGCCTCTATCCCTGGCCGGGGATGGTGCTGGCGTCGAACAAGGTCGGCAATATCGCAAACGTGCTCGGCGCCGCAGGCGCACTCGATCAGGTTCAGGGCAACGCCAAGCTGAAACTCGCCTATGATTTCACGCCGACCATCCGCGGCACATACCAGGTCGGTTTCTGGTCCAACGATACGAGTACGTTCCCCGAGAATTACATCGGGACATTCGGAACGACCGCCGGCGCCTCCGCTCTCGGCGCCGCGGCGCTCCAGAGCTTCGGTTCGGCGTTCTATCGCGTGCAGGAGCAGATGCTGACCAATGCCGTGTCGCTGAAATCGGCGACCAATGGCGCGTTCGACTTCGACCTCTCCTTCGCCAACTTCTCCTATCTGAAGTCGGACCAGCTCTCGCCCTACACGGCCATTGCGGGCGCAGGCTACGCCATGCCCTTCATGCAGTCGGCCTTCACGCCGAATGGCAAGGATTCGAAATTCGGCGGAACCTACTGGAACAATCTCGACCTGAAAGGCATCTGGCGTCCGGAATTCTTCGGCAAGCACGAAGTCAGCTTCGGCTTCCATGCCGACGAGTATCACCTCAATAATCCCACATATCTGACGTCGAACTGGACAGCAGGCCAGTCGACGGCTTTCGCCGTCGCCTCCAACGCGCAGGGCACGACCCGCACACAGGCGCTGTGGCTGCAAGACGCCTGGCGGTTCCATCCCGATTTCAAGCTGACAGTCGGCGGCAGGTGGGAGAACTGGCAGGCGCGCGATGGCTACAACCAGCAGATCGCCGCCATCAATGCGCTCGGAACGAACTGGGGCAGGACGGCCGCCAACTTCCAGTCTGACCTGCCGATCTACCAGCCCAACCTGCATCACACGCGCTTCTCGCCAAAGGGGTCGCTGCAATGGACGCCGAATGACGACTGGAAGGTCACCGGCTCGATCGGGCTCTCCAACCGCTTCCCGACGGTGAAGGAGCTCTACAATCTCACCACGATCGCCGGCGCAACGGGCGTCATCGCAAATCCAAATCCAAACCTGAGACCGGAAGTCGCCTTGAACGCCGAAATCGCCGTCGAACGACGCATCGGCGCCGATGGCAGCGTGCGCGTGTCGGTCTTCACGGAGGAAGTGCGCGACGCGATCCTGTCGCAGAATATTTTCGTCGCAGGCGCGGCCGCGCCGGTCTCGTCCAACACCAACATCGACAAGATTCGCAACCGCGGCGTCGAAGTGGCTTTCCGGAAGGATAATTTCCTGATCGACCGGTTTGAACTGTCGGGCAGCGCGACCTTCGTCGATAGTCGTATCCTCGCCGACTACAGTTATGCCGGCGGCACGGCCGCCAACAACGACCTTTGGAACTGGTCGCCGGTCGGCAAAAACATGAATTATGTGCCGAAGTGGCGATGGACGCTGGTGGGCGTGTACCGGCCGGACGACCATTGGTCGATCACCGCGGCCGCACGCTGGCAGGATCGCATGTGGTCGACCATCGCGAACAACGACATCGCGCACGGCGTCTATCAGTCATTCGATCGCTTCTTCGTCGTCGACGCCAAGGTGAAATACAAGCTCAACGACAAGGCCGAGTTCGCAGCGGGCGTCGATAACCTCGGCAACTACAAGTACTTCCTGTTCCACCCCTTTCCGCAGCGCACCTACACGCTGTCAGGCAAGTTCCAGCTGGGTGCGACCGGCTTCAACGACATCGGCCTGTTCCGACCGGCGCGGATGTGAGCGGGCCGATGGCGAAGGAGCAGGAAACCACGATGACGGCAATGCGGAAGCCCGGCGCGTACGCGATCTTGCGCAGCCTGCATCTCTATCTGTCGCTGGCGCTCGGATTGTTCGTGGTCGCCATCGCCATCACGGGCGCGCCGCTCGTCTGGCGAGACAACGTCGACCGCTTTATCGATCCCGCCCGCTATTCGGTCACGGGCGCAGAAACGCGGTTGACCGTTGCGGAATACGCAGCGCGTGCGCGGGCGGCGGCGGGAACGGATTTCGGCGTCGTCGAACTCCGCCTTCCCGATGCGCCGGGCTGGCCGGTCAAAGCGTCCCTGCGGGCCGCGCCCAGAGATGGCGGCGCCGCCCGCAGCATCGTGGCGACGCTCGATCCGCCGACGGGCAAGGTGCTGGGACTTGTCGGCGTCAGCTCCACATTCGTCGGTGTCCTCCACAATTTCCATCACATGCTGATGGTCCCGCAATTCAGCGGCCGGCAGATCGTCGGCTGGATCGGCGTGGTTCTCGTCTTCCTGTCGCTCAGCGGACTCTATCTCTGGTGGCCGCGCAACGCCGGCTTCCTGCGCGGCCTGCGCTGGCGGCGTTCGCCCTGGACGACCACGAACCTTCACCAGTTTGCCGGCTTCTGGGTCTCCATCCCCCTCGCGATCGTTGCGATGACAGGCGCCTATCTCGCTTTCCCGAACGTCGCCTACCTGCTGATGTCGAACCTCGCGCCGATGAACCAGCCGTTGCGCCACGGCGGCTATTCGGCTCTGCCCGCCGAAAGGACGGCGCTCGACGCCGATCGCGCGCTCGAAAAGGCGCTGGCGCTCGTTCCCGGCGCGCACCCGCGCAGCATCGCCTTTCCCGTGGCGCAGCGCCCCGCGCGCGATCACGCGCATGCCGGGCATGGCGGCGGCGAATGGCGCATTCGCGCGCAACTGGAAACGGGCGAGGATGTGGTTGTCGCCGTCGAGGATGGCGGCGGCGCCGCGCAACGCGTTCCCAGCCCGGAAGCAGGCGACCGCGCCGCGGCGCTTATCAAGGGACTGCACGAGGCGAGGCGCGGCGGACCTGTGTGGGCCCTTGTTGTCTTCCTCACGGGGGTGGCGCCGGCTGTCTTCTTCTTCACCGGCCTCGTCATGTGGTTGCGCAGGCGGCGCGCAACGGTTCTGAAAGCAGCTCCGCGGCGCGGGCCTGAGGTTTCGCCATCGAAAGTCGCCGCAACCGCCCGCCGTTTATGAATTTTCAACGCCTGCGGCCGAAGATCGCCTTTTCAGAATCTTAACGATTCGACCGGGGGCGAGACAGCGTGACAGCGGCCGCGAAATTGGTTGCAGAGCCGGGCGACGCCGCACGCGTCCGCACGGACAGCTGCGCCCTCACCATTCTCACTGTCTCTTATACACATCTCCGAGCCCACGAGACGCTCATGAATCTCGT
>CAMFKC010000203.1 GCA_945956975.1 uncultured Methylocystaceae bacterium
TTGTCGATCACGAGCTCGCCCGGCGCCGCGCGCAGGATGGCGGTCGGTTCTTCGGCCGTGATCGGCTTTTCGAATTCGACGTTGACCGATTCGGAATGCGAGACGAACACCGGCACGCGCACGCAGGTGGCGGTCAGCTTGATCTTCGGATCGAGGATCTTCTTCGTCTCCGCCATCATCTTCCACTCTTCCTTGGTGAAGCCGTCCTCCATGAAGACGTCGATGTGCGGAATGAGGTTGAAGGCGATGCGCTTCGGAAACTTCTTGGTCTCGACCTCGCCGAGCGAATAGAGCGCCTTGGTCTGGCGGTCGAGTTCGTCCATGCCTTCCTTGCCCGCGCCGGATACGGACTGGTAAGTCGACACCACCACGCGCTTGATCGTGGCTGCGTCATGCAGCGGCTTCAGCGCGACAACGAGCTGCGCGGTCGAGCAATTCGGATTGGCGATGATGTGCTTCTTGGTGAAGCCGGCGGCGGCGGCCGCATTCACTTCCGGCACGATCAGCGGCACGTCCGGGTCCATGCGCCAGGCCGAGGAATTGTCGATGACGACGCAGCCCTGCGCGCCGATCTTCGGCGACCATTCCTTCGATGTCTCGCCGCCGGCCGACATCAGGCAGATGTCGACGTCGGAGAAGTCGTAATTGTCGAGCACCTTGCACTTCAGCGTCTTGTCGCCGAACGAGACCTCCGTGCCGATCGAACGCTGCGAGGCGAGCGCGACGACCTCGGAAACCGGGAACTGGCGGTCGGCCAGAATTTCGAGCATTTCGCGGCCCACATTGCCCGTGGCGCCGACGATCGCGACCTTGTAGCCGCCAGCCTGGTAGCCCATTTTCTCTAATCCTGTTCGTTGGTTGGCTCCCTCGGGTCCTGGGGCGCCGGCCCGGCGCCTTCTCCCTCACGAACCCGAGGGAGAAACCCGAGAGCGAGGACGTGTCTAGCCTTTGACGGCCGCTTTCGCGGTCGTCTTCGTCGTCGCGGTTTTCGTGGTCGAAACTGCGGACATGGCTCTTCGGTCCTCGGGGCGGATGCTCCGACGGCGGTTTCCCTACACCCGGAGGGGGGATTTGGGCAAGCCGTGCGGTCCTTCTTCAGACGCCCCAGGACTGCGGATCGCGCATTCCGTGAACGACAGCCACGAGCAAAACGCCGTCGGGCTGCGGTTCGTAGATCGCCAGATACCGCCCTTCGACCAAAATGCGCGCCGTCGGGCTGAGTTCAGGGCGCAGCGCGCCCATTTGCGGCTGGTCGCTGGCAAGATCGGCCGCGCGCATGATGCGATGGATGAGACGATCGGCTGCGGAAATATTGTCTGCCGCAATGGTCGCCCAGATTTCGTAGAGGTCGGCTTCGGCGCGCGGCGTAAGCCTGACCTTACCCACTGGTCAGCTTTCTCTTGAAGGCGACGAGGAGGTCATCCGCTTTGGCCTCGCGCCCCGGTCCGCTCGCCATTCCCTCTGCATAGGCCTGCTTTAAACGCGCAAGCTCCAGCGTGCGCAATTCTTCGCGTTGCTCCCAGAGGCGCAAGGCGTCGCGAACAACTTCGCTGTTGGACGCATAGGCGCCGTCCTCGACCGCCTTCTTGATGCGGCTCGCCTGCTGCGGCGAGAGAGAGATGGTCATGGTTCGCATGGCGGGAAGGTAGGCGACTTCACAAGAACTAACAAGATTTGTTAGTCGCCCCGCCGCACCGTCGGCATTCCCCGCGCGGTCAGCCCCGCGACGATCCGGGCGCCATGCGCCTCGTCCTGCGCCTCCACGATCAGCTCGACCGCCGCCACATTGGCCGGCAGCGCCGTGAAGAAGCGCTGGTGCTGGACCTCGACGATATTGCCGCCGAGCGCGCCGACGGCCTGCGTGAGTTCGGCGAGCGCGCCGGGCTTGTCGGGAATTTCCGCCGTCAGGTGGATCAGCCGCCCGTCGCGCACCAGCCCGCGCATCAGCACATTCGCGAGCGTGCGCGTGTCGATGTTCCCGCCCGACAGAACGATGCCCACCCTCCTGCCCCGCAAGCGCCCGGGATGGGCGAGCAGCGCCGCGAGCCCCGCCGCGCCCGCGCCTTCGGCCACCGTCTTCTCGATCTCCGCCAGCAGGATGACCGCGCGTTCGATCAGTTCTTCCGGCGCCGTCAGCACCTCGACGCCCTGTGACCGGAGGATCGCTTCCGGCAGCGCGCCGACATCGCGCACGGCGATGCCTTCCGCGATCGTGGGGCCGCCGACCGAGACGGCGTCGCCACGCAGCTTCTGCGCCATCGCGCCATAGCTCTCGACCTCAACGCCGACGACCTGCGTCCTGCCACCGGCCCCGCTCACCGCGACGGCGCAACCTGCAGCCAGCCCGCCGCCGCCAACCGGCGCGATGATGAAATCGAGCTCGGGCGCCTCTGCCAGCATTTCCAGCGCGACCGTCCCCTGCCCCGCGACGACGGCGGGATCGTCATAGGGATGCACGAAGACGAGATTTTCCCTCTCCGCGAGATCGCGCGCGAAGGCGGCGGCTTCCGCCAGCGTCCCGCCCTCCAGCAGCACGCGCGCGCGGTGATGTTGCGTGCGAGACACCTTGGTGAAGGGCGTGCCCTTCGGCATGACGATGGTGGCGGCGACGCCGAGTTGCTGGGCGTGATAGGCGACAGCCTGCGCATGGTTGCCCGCGGACATGGCGATCACGCCGCGCCCATGTTCCTCCGGCGCCAGCGCCAGCAGCCGGTTCGCCGCGCCGCGCTCCTTGAAGGAGGCGGTGAATTGAAGGTTTTCGAGCTTGAGGAGAACGTCCGCGCCGACGATGGCCGACAGCGTGCGCGAGACGACGAAAGGCGTGCGCGCCACGCGGCCCGCGATGCGCGCGGCGGCGGCTTGGATGTCTTCAGGGGCGACGATCGTTCTCACCCCGCGACCTCATCCTGAGGAGCCTGCGCAGCAGGCGTCTCGAAGGATGGCCTCATCACACATGCCCCGGCCATGCTTCGAGACGCCGCCCACCAAGTCGGGCTTGCCCGACTTGGGTCAAGAACTTTGATATCGCGCAAGCGCGATATCAATGCAGGCTCCTCAGCATGAGGGTGCGGGGCGGGGCGCACGAGTGTCAGAACACCACGACCGATCTTATCGACTTGCCCTCGTGCATGAGATCGAAGCCCTTGTTGATCTCCTCCAGGCTCAGCACATGCGTGATCATCGGGTCGATCGCGATCTTGCCGTCCATGTACCAGTCGACGATCTTCGGCACGTCGGTGCGGCCGCGCGCGCCGCCGAAGGCGGAGCCCTTCCACACGCGTCCGGTGACGAGCTGGAACGGGCGCGTCGAGATTTCCTTGCCGGCTTCGGCGACGCCGATCACCACCGACACGCCCCATCCGCGATGGCAGGCTTCGAGCGCGGCGCGCATCACGTCCGTATTGCCAGTGCAGTCGAACGTATAGTCGGCGCCGCCGCCGGTCAGCTCCACGAGATGCGAAACGATATCGCCAGAAATTTTCTTCGGATTGACGAAATGCGTCATGCCGAACTGCTTGCCCCAGGCTTCCTTGGAATCGTTGATGTCGACGCCGACGATCTTGTCTGCGCCCACCATCTTGGCGCCCTGGATGACGTTGAGGCCGATGCCGCCGAGGCCGAACACGACGACGTTGGCGCCCGGCTCGACTTTGGCCGTGTTCACCACCGCACCCACGCCCGTCGTGACGCCGCAGCCGATGTAGCAGGCTTTGTCGAAGGGCGCGTCGGTGCGGATCTTCGCCACCGCGATCTCCGGCAGGACCGTGTAGTTCGAGAAGGTCGAGCAGCCCATGTAGTGGAAGATCGTCTGGCCCTTGTAGCTGAAGCGGCTGGTGCCGTCGGGCATCAGGCCCTTGCCCTGCGTGGCGCGGATGGACGTGCAGAGATTGGTCTTGCGCGACAGGCAGCTTTTGCACTGCCGGCACTCCGGCGTGTAGAGCGGGATGACGTGATCCCCGACGGCGACACTGGTCACGCCCGGGCCCACCTCGCGCACGATTCCCGCGCCTTCGTGGCCCAAAATGCTGGGGAAGATGCCCTCGCTGTCGAAGCCGTCGAGCGTGTAGGCGTCGGTGTGGCAGATGCCGGTGGCCTTGATCTCGACCAGCACCTCGCCCGCGCGCGGGCCTTCGAGATCGAGCTCGACGATTTCGAGCGGCTTCTTGGGCGCAAAGGCGACGGCGGCGCGCGTCTTCATGGAAAATCCCGGTGCTGGTGGATGGATGCGCCAACAGAAACAATCGCCCCGGTCGCGTCAATAGAGCGCCGCAGCCCGCGGCAATCTCTTAACCGTCTCCGCCAACCTCTCCTTTACGACGTTGCCGCGGCATGAATGCCGCTTAACCTTTCTCTCAGCCAAAGCCGACAGATTGGCCGCAACGACAGGGCAAAGGCGCGCTTCGAGCGGGCCGGACTTGCAAACGCGCCCGGGGGAGTTGCGTCATGAGTTTGATCGCCTTCGAGCCGCGTCTTCCAGATCTCGGCTCCGTCCGCGAGCGCGTCCTCGCCGCCGTCTTCACGCTCACTTATCGCGTACTGCGTATCGCGCGCCGCCGCCGCCTCGAAGTCTCGCTCGTCGGTGGGCTCGTCGGCGTCCTCGCGGTCGCCACAATGATTTCCGCGCTCGACGAAGTCCCGGCGCCCGAACCGGCGAAACCCGCTCCGGCCGGCGTCTGGATGGACGTGTCGAAGCCGCTCGCCATGTTCTCGTTCGACTCGCAGGAGTTTGCGCCGGCGCCGGCCTCCTATGCGATGCGGCGGCATACGACGGGCGGCGGACGCGAGGATATTCTGGCGTTCGGCAATTTCGCCGGCGAGGGCGCCTGGCTCCGCCTGGTCGTTCATCAGATCGGCGAGGAAGGGGCGCCGGACCAGTCGCTGTTCGTGGAGACCGCCCGCCGCGCGAGCGAAGGCGGCCTCGCCTTGAACAATCTCAGCAATCCCGACGCCCTGCCGACCCGCTTCGGCGTCGCCGAATGGGCCGACGCGCGCCTGTCTGCGCCAGCCGATGGCGCCCGGCGCGAAAACTGCGCGGCCTTTCGATTCGCCGAGACCACGCCCGCCATGCGGGTGTCTGGCCTTGCCTGCGGGCCGGCCGGCAAACCTTGGAACCGCGCGCAATTGTCCTGCCTCGTCGGCAGGCTCGATCTGGCCGCGGCCGGCGGCGACGACGCCTTGCAGAAATTCTTCGCCCGCAGCGAACTGGCGCGCGACGCCGCCTGCCCGCCCGGCCGCGCCCGCAATGCGGGCCCCGCCGCGCCGCCCAAGGCCAAACCCGCGCCGCGGCACGCCCTGCGCAACTGACGGGCGAGATGTTGCGGAACGGTATCAGCCGGAAATTAGTTCTAGAGCCAGGTCGCCGGCCCGCCGCAAATCAGGCTATGCTTCCGGCGACCCATTCGAGGAAGTCATGAAAATCGCTCCTGCCGCCCTTCTCGCGCTTGCCAGCCTCTCCGCCGTCGCAGACGCCACAACTGCTGACGCCCGTCCGCGTCATCGCTCTGCCGCGCCGTCCGACGTGATCATCGTC
>CAMFKC010000204.1 GCA_945956975.1 uncultured Methylocystaceae bacterium
CTCCGCAACATGGCGGCGACGCTGCGCGGGCGCGATGCGGTGGAACGCGGTTTTGCCATGTCGCTCACCGACGATGGTCGGCTGTACGACGTCGCGCTGCATTTCTCCGGACGAACCCTCGTCATCGAGGCCGAACCAAGCGACCCCGCGCCAGCCGACGCCGGCGCACTTGTCCGGCGGATCATCAGCCGGGTCCGCCAGGTCGATAATCTCACGCAATTCCTGCAAGAAGGCGCACGTCAGGTGCGCGCGGTCACGGGCTTCGACCGCGTTATGGTCTACCGGTTCGATCCTGGCGGGGCGGGCGAGGTGGTTGCGGAAGCGCGATCGCCGGAGGTCGACAGTTTTCTGGGGCTTCATTACCCCGCATCCGACATCCCTGCGCAGGCGCGAACCCTCTATCTGCGCAACACCTTTCGCATTATTGCCGACATCGACGCCGTCCCCTCGCTGATTTCGCCGCAATTCGACAATCAAGGCGCCCCGCTGGACCTGTCGCTGTCAGTGCTGCGCGCGGTTTCGCCCATCCATATCGAATATCTGCGCAACATGGGCGTGCGCGCCTCGATGTCGATCTCCATCATTGTCGAAGGCAAGCTGTGGGGACTGTTCGCCTGTCACCACTACGCGCCGCGTCGGCCCGGCTTTCTGGACAGGACGGTCGCGGAACTGTTCGGCTCCATGTTTTCGCTCATGCTGGAGGCGCGCGAGAGGGCCGCGGCTTCGGCCTACGAGGAAAAGGGCAGGGCGCTTTCGGATCGCGTGATGACGGTTGTCGCGCGCGACAATTCGCGTCTTGCGGACGCAGAATGGCTCGCAACGGTGATCTCGGAGGCGATCCCGTGCGACGGCGTCGGCGTCTTCTATGATGGCAAGACGACGCTGTCGGGCATGACGCCGAACCACGCGCAATTTGCGGGCGTGATTTCGATGCTGAACCGCAACGCGCCGCGCGAGGTTTTCGCGACTGACACCATCAAGTCGCTGATTCCCGAGGCGGAAACTTATGCAGCGCGCGCGGCTGGCCTTCTCGCGCTCCCCGTCTCCCGCAGTCCGCGCGACTACGTCGTGCTGTTTCGCGCCGAGCAGCTGGAATCCGTGCGTTGGGCGGGCAATCCGGAGAAGCCGGTCGAATATGGCCCGCACGGTGCGCGTCTCACCCCGCGCAAGAGTTTCGAAGAATGGTCGGGCCTGGTGCGCGGCGTGTCCAAGCCCTTCACGCCTGCGGAACTGCGCGTCGCAGAAACCTTGCGCAACACCTTGCTGGAAGTCGTCCTGCGATTGGCCGAGGAAGCAGCGCAGGTGCGCCTGCGCGCTGAAGAACGCCAGACGCTGCTGATCGCCGAACTCAACCACCGCGTCCGCAACGTGCTGGCGCTCGTTCGCGGCTTGCTCAACCAGGCGCGCGCCACCGACGGCGCAGGCGGCGAGGTCGTCGAGGCGCTCGGCGACCGGATCTTGGCGCTCGCGCGTGCGCACGACCAGTTGACGGGAAAAGACGGAGGGGCCGCTTCCCTGCGCGGCCTGATCGAGACGGAAGTCGCGGCCTTCCTCAGCGACCGGAAAGACCGGTTTCGCCTGGAAGGCCCGGACATCATGCTCGAGCCGGACGCATTCACGTCTCTCGCGCTCGTTACCCATGAGCTTGTCACCAATGCGAGCAAGTACGGATCGCTCTCCGACAATGGGGGCGTGGCGATATCCTGGAACGTCGGCCCACATGGCCTGCTGCACATCGCGTGGCGGGAAAGCGGCGGCCCGGTGGTCAAGCCGCGCGGCCGCGCGGGTTTCGGCTCGACCCTTATCGAAAAGTCCGTCCCGCATGAGCTTGGCGGGAAGGCGGACGTGCGTTTCGTCCTGACCGGGCTGGAGGCCGATTTCGAAATTCCGGCGCGACACTTCAAGGTCGCGCCGGAGCGCCGCGGCGCCACGCCCGTGCGCACGCCGGCCGCCGTCGCGCCGGCTCTCCCCTTGGAGGGCAAAACGGTCTTGCTCTGCGAGGATTCCCTCCTGATCGCGATGGACTGCGAAAATCTCCTCGTGGAGCTTGGCGCGCGTGAAGTGCTGACCGGCTCGTCGCTGACACAGGCGACGGCGCTGGCTGACACGCGACGGTTTGATCTTGCGATTCTGGACGTCAATCTTGGCGCAGAAAACAGCGTGCCGCTCGCCGATCAGCTTGTGATTGCTCGGGTGCCATTCGTATTCGCGACAGGCTACGGCGAAACCACCGCCCTCGGCGAGCGGTTCGCGAACGTGCCGATCGTCACCAAGCCTTATTCCCGCGAGGATCTGGCGTCGGCCTGCGCCCGCGCGCTTGCGGCCTGAGGCGGAGCGACGACGCTATCGAAAAGCTAACCTTAAATCCCCCTTAACCCGGCGCGCGTAATTGTCGATGTCCGAGGGCCATGACGGCTCCCGGAGTGTCAGAGTTGAGTAAGCGCATGTTCGAGTTGCAGACGATCCTCCTGCAGGCCGTCGCCGGCCGTCCCGACGCCCCCGAAATCCGCGCCTGCATCGTTCGCGAGATCGGCCTTGCCGCCGTCGCAGCGGAATTGGGCCTTAACCTTTCCGACTTCGAGCCATCGCTCGCGCCTTCGACGGGCCGCAATGACGCCTATATCGGCGGGCAGGACATAGCGGCCTGAGATCGTCTCGGGCGTAGCCGGCGGGATCCCGCGCGGCGCGGAGCCGAACAGATGATCACGCGTCGGGCGATACTCCAGGGCGTTGGCGGCCTGATACTCGGGTCGACGGGGCTTGCGAGTTATGCGGTCGCGGTCGAGCCCGGCTTCATGCTGGAGGTCACCCGTTATCGCCTCACGCCGCGAACGTGGCCTGCAGGTCTCGACCTGCGCATCGCCGTCATCGCCGACATTCATGCCTGCGAGCCATGGATGCCGGCCTCGCGCATCCGCCACATCGCGGAAGTCGCCAATTCCCTGAACCCAGACCTCGTCGTCCTGCTAGGCGATTTCAACGGCGGCCACCGCATCGTCACCGGCCCGGTGATGCCGCAGCAATGGGCGGAGGCCCTGTCGGCGCTGGAAGCGCCGCTCGGCGTCCACGCGATCCTCGGCAATCACGATTGGTGGCACGGCCCGCTGCCGCGGATGAAGGCCGATGGCGCCGAAGGCGTGCGCCGCGCGCTGAAGCACATGAACGCGTCGGTGCTGGAGAACGACGCCCTGCGGCTCACCAAGAACGGAAAGCCGTTCTGGCTGGTCGGCCTCGGCGACCAACTCGCCTATCCGATCGGCCGCGCCCGGTTCCGCGGCGCCGACAATCTCGACGATGCGCTGGAGCAGGTGACCGACGACGCGCCCGTCGTGCTGCTCGCGCACGAGCCCTACATTTTCCACCGCGTGCCGGAGCGCGTCGCCGTCACGCTGTGTGGCCACACGCATGGCGGGCAGGTGAACCTGCCGATCGTCGGGCCGATCACCGCAAATCGCCGCTTCGGCGCCGATCTCGTCTACGGGCACGCGCAGCGGGGCGATCGCCATTGCATCATCTCGGCCGGCCTCGGCACATCCATCGCGCCAGTGCGATTCATGCGACCGCCGGAAGTTGTCGACCTCACGATTTCCGGGCCGCCGGTCGCCACGGCATAAAAAAACGCGGCCGAAGCCGCGTTTTTTCAGGTCCGGCGAGATCGCCTCAGAGAACGACGACCTTCGAATTCATCTTCACGCGATTGTAGAGGTCGATCACGTCGATATTGCGCATCCGGATGCAGCCGGAGGACACGGACTGGCCGATCTTGTCCTCTTCGTTGGTGCCGTGGATGCGGTACAGCGTGTCCTTGTTGCCCTGGTAGAGGTAGATCGCGCGGGCGCCGAGCGGATTGTCCGCGCCGCCCGGCAGGCCGCCGGCGTCGACGACGGGCTTGAGGTGGGGCCAGCGCTGGATCATGTCGGCTGGCGGATGCCAGGCCGGCCATTCCTGCAGCGAGCCGACGCGCGCCGTGCCGGACCAGCCGAAAGCCTCCGCGCCGGTCGCGACGCCGTAGCGGATCGCCTTCTTGTTGGGGAGCACGAAGTAGAGGAATTTGGACTTCGTATCGACGACGATCGTGCCGGGCGGCTGACCGGTCGGGTCGTTGACCTCGTACCGATTGTAATCGGCGCCGACTTCGTAGCGCGGCACCATCGCAACCAGATCGGCGTCGCGCGTGGACAGCTTCGGATCGGGGACACGGGCGTAGTTGGCGTTGCAGCCACTCAGCAGCAGCGCGCCAGCGATTGCGGCGAAAGCGAGTCTCATTGAGCCGTCCCGAACTGAATCAAAATGGAATTGAGGCCGATCAAGGCCTTTAGGCGATTGATTACCATATTCATTACGGAGGTTACCAAATTCTTTCCCCGCGTCGCCTCCTGACGCGGGAAAGCGCCGTCCTGTTGCCATTTTGCGACACTAGTCGGGGTGGACAGGACCTCCGCCGGACGCGATGCTTCTGGCCAACGCAAGCCGGAAGGCCTTTTGCCGCCGGCTCAAATGTCACGCCCCTGGGTGGAACCGCCATTGAGCACTTTGTTCGTTTCGCACCGCTCGTCTCTTGCCCACGACATGGGCCCCGACCATCCTGAGCGGCCCGACCGCGTGCGCGCCATCGAACGCATCCTCGAAAACGAGCGATTCCAGACCCTGCTGCGCGAACAGGCGCCCTATGGCGATCGCGAGGCCATTCTTCGCACGCATCCGGAAGCGTACATCGGCGCGCTGGAGCGCGCCGCGCCGACCGAAGGGCTGGTGCAACTCGATGGCGACACGGCCATGTGTCCCGCGACGATGGAGGCGGCGATGCGCGCGGTCGGCGGCGCTTGCCTTGCGGTCGACGAGGTCATGACGAAAAAGGTCGCCAACGCCTTCGTCGCCATGCGTCCGCCGGGCCACCACGCCGAACGCGCGACGCCGATGGGCTTCTGCTTCTTCAACAATGCGGCGGTGGCCGCCCGCCACGCCCAGAAGGTGCATGGCGCCGAGCGCGTCGCGATCATGGATTTCGACGTCCACCACGGCAACGGCACGCAGGACATCTTCTGGTCCGACCCCACCGTCATGTACACGTCGACCCACGAAATGCCGGCCTATCCCGGCACGGGCGCCGTCAACGAGCGCGGCGAGCACGACAACATCGTCAACGCGCCGCTCTATGCGGGCGCAGATTCCGATGTCTTCCGCGAGGCCATGGAGATCGCGATCCTGCCGCGCATCGAGGAATTCGCGCCGGACCTCGTCATCATCTCCGCCGGCTTCGACGCCCACCGCCTCGATCCCCTCGCCAATTTGAAGCTGGTCGAAGCCGACTTCGCCTGGGCGACGCGCAAGCTGATGGAGATCGCGGAGCGCCGCGCCCAAGGCCGCGTCGTGAGCCTGCTGGAAGGCGGCTACAGCCTGGAGGGGCTGTCACGGTCGGCGGCGGCGCATGTGATGACGCTGATGGGCGTGTGAGGCGGGAGCCAGTTCGTCATTGCGAGCGAAGCGAAGCAATCCAGAGCCTGTCTCTTATACACATCTCCGAGCCCA
>CAMFKC010000205.1 GCA_945956975.1 uncultured Methylocystaceae bacterium
GCTACGGCGTGGGCGTCAGAAAAGCAAAATGGCCGCTCTCGCGGCCATGTGGTCTTCTTTTCAGAGATTTGGTGGAGCCAGACGGAATCGAACCGACGACCTCTTCAATGCCATTGAAGCGCTCTCCCAACTGAGCTATGGCCCCACTTCTCTTGCCGCGGGCTTGGGTCGTCCGCGGCGCGTGGCGCTGTATAGGGGAAGGCTTCCGCCTCCGCAACCCCTCTTCGCGCCTTTCAAATCAACCTTGCAAATCAGCTTTCGTCGTCATCCTCGATATCGCCGTCGATCAGGTCGGAGACGTCGTCGCCGTCTTCTTCCTCTTCCTCGAGGAAGGTGTCGTCGGCCGCGACGTCGTCCTCGATCTCGATGTCGTCGTCGCCGCCCACGACCTTTTCGGCCGCCTCGGCGTCGGCGTCCTCGAGCGAGACAACTTCCGCGCCCTCGACAGCAGGTTCGTCGTCATCGCTCGCGGCCGTCGCCGCTGCAGTGGCGCGCTGGGCGCGGGTGGGCGGCGCAACCTGGAACACCGTGCCGCACTTGGGGCATAGGATCGGGTCGCGATTCATGTCGAAGAATTTAGCGCCGCAGTTGAGGCACTGGCGCTTGCTGCCGAGCTCGGGTTTGGCCACGTCTCTCGTCCCTCGCCTCTCATCCTTTCGGGGCCGCGCGCTCTTGCGCTCCCCGCATATCCGCGGCGCCTCGGTTAGTGGGGCGGAAGGCGCCTGTCAAATGGGAAATTGACGTTTTGCGGCGCGCCGCCCCTGCGCCCGTCCCGCCCTTTAATGACAGGCCCCGAGGCCTCGTGCTATTGCGCCCGCGCAACACGCACAACCGGAGCGAAAAGACGTGTCCTCCCATGCAGCGCCCCGTCCGCTCGCCGCGCGCCGCTCCGGCCCGCTGAAAGGCCGGCTGCGGGTTCCCGGCGACAAGTCGATCTCGCATCGCGCCTTCATCTTCGGCCTGCTGACGATCGGCGAAACGCAGATCGAGGGCCTGCTGGAGGGCGACGACGTGCTGCGCACGGGCGCGGCCTGCAAGGCGCTGGGCGCGAAGATCGAGCGCCTGGGCGAGGGCCGCTGGCGCGTTCAGGGCGCAGGCCTCGGCTCGCTGCTCGCGCCGCAGGAGACGCTGGACTTCGGCAACGCCGGCACGGGCTCACGCCTGATGATGGGCGTGGTCGGCGGCCACGCGATCACCGCGCGGTTCGACGGCGACGCCTCGCTGCGCAAGCGGCCGATGCGGCGCATCCTCGATCCGCTGGAGCTGATGGGCGCGCGCACGCTGGAACAGGGCGAGGGCGGGCGCTGCCCGATCCTGCTGCAGGGCGCGGCCGAACCCGCGCCGATCGAGTACCGCACGCCCGTCGCCTCCGCGCAGATCAAATCCGCCGTGCTGCTGGCGGGGCTGAATTCGCCCGGCCGCACGGTGGTGATCGAGACGGAAGCAAGCCGCGACCATACCGAAAAGATGCTCGCGCATTTCGGCGCGACGGTGAAGAGCGAGGCCTACGGCGAGGCCGGCCGGAAGATCACGCTGGAAGGCCGGCCGAAGCTGTCGCCGAACCCGGTGATCGTGCCCGCCGATCCCTCGTCCGCCGCGTTTCCCATCGTCGCCGCGCTGATCACGCCGGGCTCCGACATCGTCATCGAGGGCATGATGATGAACCCGCTTCGCACGGGCCTGCTGACGACGCTGATGGACATGGGCGCCGACATCGTCGAGCTCGACCGACGCGTGGAAGGCGGCGAGGATGTCGCCGACCTGCGCGTGCGCGCGAGCGCACTGAAGGGCGTCGACGTGCCCGCCGCGCGCGCGCCGTCGATGATCGACGAATATCCGATCCTCGCGGTCGCCGCCGCCTTCGCCTCGGGCGAAACACGGATGCGCGGGCTGCACGAATTGCGCGTGAAGGAATCCGACCGCCTCGCCGCCGTCGCGGACGGGTTGCGGGTCAATGGCGTGGATTGCGCGATCGAGGGCGACGACCTTCTCGTCCGCGGCGCCGGCGGTCCCGCGCAAGGGGGCGGCATGGTGGCGACGCATCTCGACCACCGCATCGCGATGAGCTTCCTGGTCATGGGGCTGGCGTCGCAGAAGGACGTGCGCATCGACGACGAGGGCATGATCGCGACCTCCTTCCCGACCTTCCGGCCACTGATGGCCTCGCTCGGCGCAGACTTCGCATGATTGTCGCCATCGACGGTCCGGCGGCCTCCGGCAAGGGCACGATCGCGCGGCGGCTCGCCAGGTATTTCGGCCTGCCGCATCTAGATACCGGCCTGCTCTACCGCGCCACCGCGCGGGTTCTGATCGACGAGGGCGGGCGGCTCGACGACGTAGAGGCCGCGGTGGCCGCCGCACGCGGCCTGGCGCTGACGGAATTCGACGAGGAAAAGCTGCGCGGCCGCGAAATGGGCGAAGCCGCCTCCGTGGTCGGCGCGATCCCGGAGGTGCGCGCCGCGCTGATCGACATGCAGCGCCATTTCACGCAGCATCCTTCGGGCGCCGTGCTGGACGGGCGCGACATCGGCACCATCATCGCGCCGCAGGCGGACGTGAAGATTTTCGTGACCGCCTCGCCGGAAACCCGCGCCCAGCGGCGCGCCCTGGAGCTGCGCGGGCGTGGCGAGGCGGTGAATTATCCGGACATTCTCGACGACATCCGCAAGCGCGACGAGCGCGACGCCGGCCGCTCCGCCGCGCCGCTGAAGCCCGCCGCCGACGCGGAGATCCTCGACACGACAGACCTCGACATCGAGGCGGCGTTCCGCGCCGCGCTCGCAATCGTGGAAAAGAAGCGCGGCTAGCTGGACCGCGTGCCCCAAGGCTCGCATTGTGGCTCAGCATCCGTGACTGCGTCCATGCTTCGAGACGGCGGCTTCGCCGCCTCCTCAGCATGAGGGACCGTTGAGCGGACGAGGAGCCCTCATGCTGAGGAGCTTGCGCAGCAAGCGTCTCGAAGCACGAGGGCGTCACCAGAAATCAAGGCGAGCCTGAAGGCTCGCGGTCCCCTTGCGGAGCGCCAAATGACCGCCGCCGTCCTCACATCCGACCAACCCGACAGTTACGCCCGAAAAGCGCTGATCGCCTCCGCGGTCGGCTACGCCATGGACGGGTTCGACCTGCTGATCCTCGGCTTCATGCTGGGCGACATCAACAAGGACCTCGGCCTCACGCCCGCGCAGGGCGGATCGCTCGTGACGATGACGCTGGTCGGAGCGGTCGTCGGCGGCATCCTATTCGGCATGCTGTCCGACAAGTACGGCCGCATTCGCGTGCTGACCTGGACCATCCTGATCTTCGCGGTGTTCACGGGCCTCTGCGCGCTGGCGCAGGGCTATTGGGACCTGCTGTTCTACCGCACCATCGCGGGCCTCGGGCTCGGCGGCGAATTCGGCATCGGCATGGCGCTGGTGGCGGAAGCCTGGCCCGCCTCGCAACGCGCGCGGGCCTCGTCCTATGTCGGCCTCGGCTGGCAGGCGGGCGTGCTGGTCGCGGGTCTCGCGACCGTGTTCCTCAAGCCGATCATCGGCTGGCGCGGCATGTTCCTGCTCGGCCTCGCGCCGGCGCTCGTCTCCTTCCTCATCCGCCGCAGCGTCGGCGAGCCGGAGGGCTTCATCGAGAAGATCCGCGCCTCGAAAAGCGCACTGCCGATCGGGCTGCTGGTGAAGGACGCCGAGACGACGCGCATGTCGATCGGTATGTTCATCCTCTGCTCGGTCCAGAACTTCGGCTATTACGGCATCATGATCTGGATGCCGAATTATCTGGCCAACCAGTTCAAGTTCGGCCTGACGAAATCCGTGACGTGGACGCTCATCACCGTGCTCGGCATGGCCTTCGGCATCTGGCTGTTCGGGCAGCTTGCCGACCGCATCGGCCGTCGGCCGGTGTTCACCGCCTACATGATCGGCGCGATCGTGTCGGTGCTCGCCTATTCGCAACTGACGAGCGAAAACGCGCTGCTGATCGGCGGCGCGATCATGGGCCTGTTCGTCAACGGCATGCTCGGCGGCTATGGCGCGCTGATGAGCGAGCTCTATCCGACAGAAGCCCGCGCCACCGCGCAAAACGTGCTGTTCAACCTCGGTCGCGGCGTCGGCGGCTTCGGGCCGGTCGTGCTTCTATCGCTGGCTGCGACCTATTCCTTCTCCGGCGCCATCGCGCTGCTGGCGATCATCTATGTCATCGATCTCGTGGCCCTGTGGACGTGCATTCCGGAGAGGAAGGGCGCGGCGCTGACTTGAATGGACCGCGAGCCTTCAGGCTCGCAGTCGCATCGCCAAGGCGAGCCTGAAGGCTCGCGGTCCGGCTACCCCGCCACAGGCCGCATCCGCACGCCCGACAGGTGAAACGCCCCGCCATGCGGCGCATAGCCCCGCGCGTTGGCGCGTTGCAGGACGCCCTCCGGATCGGCGCAGGCGAAGGTCATCGCGCCGATGCATTCGCTCTCGCCATCAGACTGCACGAAGCGGATGTCGGCCTCCGCGAAGCGCAGCAGCGGCGCGCCGTCCTTGTCCGCCTGCACGGGGACCTGAATGATGTCAGCCCAATGCGCGGCAAGCTCCGCGGGCGTCGGCGTCTCGACGTCGATTGCCACGATCTTCCGCGTGACATCGCTGCGACGATGTCTCGTCCAGTCCGTTCCCGCGGGCGCGTAGTTCGAAGAATCCTTCTCGCCGTCCTGCGTATGGTTGAATTCGATCATCGCCGCGCGGCAGTCGCGCGGATGCAATTGCACGCCTGTGTAGGCGCCATGCACGTGATCGACGATCTTCTTCACGCCGATCTTCTCCGCATGCGCCCCGCGCGTGCGCGGATCGTCGCAGTCGAAGATCGCCATGTAGCCGCCATGGCCCTTGGAGCGCGCGAGAAACCGTCCCGCGGCCGTATCCGGCTTCGTCGGCGCGACGATCTCGATGAACATGTCGCCGACGGGCCAGAGCGCATTCTCCAGCCCGTATTTGCCGACCGCGGGATCGCGGAAACAGACATCGAGCCCGAGGATGAAGGAGAGGTCGCCCGCCGCCGGCTCGAGCGCCGGCGCGACGAGGCAGACCTGCCGGAAACGCAGATAAGGCGCCATATCAGCGGCCTGCGAAGGCTGGCTTGCGCTTCTCGACGAAGGCCTTGGAGGCTTCCTTGTGATCGTCGGTGGCCGAGGCCAGCGAATGATGCAGCGCCTCGGCGTCGAAGGCGGCCTTCAGCGTGCCGGCCTCGGCGGCGATGAAGTTCTTCTTGATGAGGCCGTAAGTGACGGTCGGGCCATCAGCCATCTGCCGCGCCAGCGCGCGCGCCTCCTTCATCACGTCGGCATCCGGCACGGCGCGGCTGACGATGTTCATCGTGGCGGCTTCCTTGCCCGAGAGCACGGGCGACAGCAGGTAGAGTTCGCGCGCCTTGGCGGGGCCGACCAGCTGCGACAGGAAATAGGTGCCGCCGAAATCGCCCGAGAGACCGACCTTGGCGAAGGCGGTGGTGATCTTGGCCGTCTCGCCGGCGATGCGTATGTCGCAGGCCATGGC
>CAMFKC010000206.1 GCA_945956975.1 uncultured Methylocystaceae bacterium
CCCTTGCCCCCCCCCTCCCCCCCGCCGGGGGGTCGAAGGGGCCCCCCGGCGGCCCGGGGGCCCCAAGCCGCAACACTGCGCCCGGTCGTCTGTCCCCTCACCCCAGCCCTCTCCCCGCGAGCGGGGAGAGGGGGAGTGCACTGTCACATCCCGAGATAGGCCTGCCGCACGCGATCATCCGCCAGCAGGTCCGCGCCCGCGCCCGAGAGCGTGATCGAGCCGTTCTCCAGCACGTAAGCGTGCTTTGCAATCTCGAGCGAGGCCGCGACGTTCTGTTCGACCAGCAGGCAGGACAGGCCCTTCGTGTTGAGATCGACGATCGTGTCCAGCACCGCATGCGCAAGCGCAGGGCTCAGGCCAAGCGAAGGCTCGTCGAACATGACGAGGTCGGGTTCGCCCATCAGGCAGCGGCCGATGGCCAGCATTTGCTGCTCGCCGCCCGACAGCGTGCCCGCCGCCTGCGCCAGCCGCTCGCGCAGGCGCGGGAAGAGATCGAGCATGCGCTCCATGTTCTCCTTCTGCCGGGCGCGCGAGCGCGGCAGAAGCCCGCCCATCTGCAGGTTATCGCGCACCGTCAGCGTCGGGAACACCTGACGGCCTTCCGCCACCTGGCCGACGCCGAGATTGCAGACGCGGTGGCTGTCGAGGCCGCCGATCTCGGCGCCGCGCCATGTGACGCGGCCAGCGGCCGGCTTCAGCATGCCGGCGATTGCGCGAATGAGCGATGTCTTGCCCGCGCCGTTGGCGCCGACGATGGCGACGATCTCGCCTTCCGGAACTTCGAGCGACACGCCCGAAAGCGCCTGCGCGTCGCCGTAGAAGAGGTCGAGGCCTTCGACGGTCAGCATCAGTGCGCCGCCTTCATGCCAAGATAGGATTCGATCACGCGCGCGTCCTTCGTGACCTCGTGCGGCGCGCCTTCGGCGATGCTCGCCCCGTGGTGCAGCACATGCACGCGGTCGGCCAAGGCCATGACGGCGCGCATGACATGTTCGATCATCACGATCGTGAGCTTGTCCTGCCGGTTGATGTCGCGGAGAACGCCGACCATGCGATCGGTCTCGGTCGGGCGCAGGCCCGCCATGACTTCGTCGAGCAGGATGATGCGCGGCCTGGTCGCCAGAGCGCGGGCGACTTCCAGACGCTTGCGGTCGGGCAGCGTAAGGCTGCCGGCCTTCTGCGCGCGCTTGTCGAAGAGGTCGAGCTTGCGCAGGATCTCGTCGCCCTCGGCGCGCGCCGCGGTCATGTCGGCCGAGCGCAGCATGGCGCCGATCGCGACATTGTCGCGCACGGTGAGATCCGGGAAGGGTTTGACGATCTGGAAGGTGCGCGCGATGCCGGCCCCGCAGATCTTTTCAGGGTCCTGCCCGTCGATGCGGGCGCCTGCATAACGGATCTCGCCCTCGTCCGGCGCGTAGACGCCGGCAATGAGATTGAACAGCGTCGTCTTGCCGGCGCCGTTGGGGCCGATGATCGCGAAGATTTCGCCGTCCTGCACCGACAGCGAGACGCTGTCGACGGCGGTGAGGCCGCGGAAGCGCTTGACGACGCCCACGATGTCGAGAAGCGCGCTCATGGCTCGCGGGCCTCGAGGCCGAGCTTGCGTGCGAGCCAGGGCCAGATGCCGTTGGGTGTGGCCGCGATGATCAGCATCAGGATGACGCCATAGACCAGCGCCTTGATGCCGGGCGCGCTCAGCCCGATGGCGCGAAGGCCGTCGGTGAGCGCGGAGCCGAGCGGCACCAGCAGGAAGGCGCCGACGAAGGGGCCCATCAGCGTGCCGAGGCCGCCGATGATCGGCGCGAGGATGATCTCGATCGACTTGGAGGTCTCGAGTATCTGCGCGGGGAAAAGGTTGTTAGTCCAGAAGGCGGTGTAGACGCCGCCGACCGCCGTCATGGCGGCGGAGATGAAGAGCGCGAGGAAGCGCGTGCGGTTGATGTTGACGCCGAGCGCGCGCGCGGCCTGCGGATCTTCGCGGATCGCGAGGAAGGCGTACCCCAGTTTCGACGAGCGCAGCACGGCGGCGATGAGGAGCGACGCCGCCGCCATCGCCAGCGCGAGATAGTAGAAGAAGAGCGGTCCGCCGCGCAGGTTCCACCATTGGTCCTGCAGCGCCGCGTTGACGGGCAGGAAGAAGCCCGCGGCGCCGCCGACGAAGGACCAATTGTCGAAACCGATGCGCGCGATCTCGGCGAAGGCGATGGTGAGCAGCGAGAAATAGACGCCTTCGATGCGGAAACGGAAGCCGAGCCAGCCGAGGAGAAACGCCGCGCCTACGGCAACGGCCATTGCGATGAACACGCTGAGCCACGGGCCGACGCCGTAGTTCACGAAGAGCACCGCCGAGACATAGGCGCCGAGGCCGAGATAGAGCGCATGGCCGAGCGACAGCAGGCCGCAATAGCCCATCAATATGTTCCAGGCCTGCCCGAGATAGGTCCCGAGCAGCGCGAGCAGGATGATCGAGAGCGTGTAGCGGTCGACCACGAAGGGCGCGATCAGCAGCGCGACGCCGCAGAGAATGAGCGCAACCGTCGAGCGCGGCGTGAGGAAGGAGAGCGCGGCCTTCACGACTCGGCCTTTCCGAACAGGCCCTGCGGGCGCAGCGCCAGCACGAGGACCAGCAGGCCGAAGGAGACCATGCTCTTGACGGCGGGCGATACGACGAGGCTCGCCACCGCCTCGGCGACGCCGATCAGAAGGCCGCCGGCGAGCGCGCCGGTCATGGAGCCGAGGCCGCCGACGATGACGATTGTGAAGGCGAGCAGCGTCAGCGACGGGGCGAGCATCGGCGTCATGTCGGTCAGCGCCATCATGATGGAGCCGGCCGCGCCGACGCAGGCGAGGCCGAGGCCGAAGGAGATCGCGTAGAGCCGCTTGACATCGAGACCGACGACGGCGGCGCCGGTCAGATTATCGGCTGCGGCGCGGATAGCGGTGCCTGTCGCGGTGAAACGGAAGAAGGCGAAGAGAGCGGCGGTGACGGCGAGCGCGGCGGCGGCGCCGTAGACGCGCACCTTGTCGATCAGCGCGCCTGATATCTCGTAGGAGTCGAAGGAATAGGGAAGATCGACGTGCTTCGATTCAGGCCCGAAGGCGAGCAGCAGGCCGTTGGTGATGACCAGCGCAACGCCGACCAGGAGAATGAACTGCTCATGCTGCGGGCGCGTCACGAAGGGCTGCACCATGCCGCGCTGCATCGCATAGCCCAGCAAGAAGAAGGCGATGGCGAGCGGGATGCTGGCGACGATGGGATCGACATGCGCCAGGCCGAACAGCACGAAGGCGCAGTACATGGCGAGCACGGCGAATTCGCCGTGCGCGAAATTGACGACGCGCACGACGCCGAAGATCACCGACAGGCCGAGCGCCATCAGGCCGTAGACGAGGCCGGTCAACACGCCCTGCGAGAGGACTTCGAGATAGAGGGAAAAGGACATGCCGCCCGCTGCGCGCGTGAAGAATCGCCGCCGCGCGGGTCACGCGCGGCGGCGAAGATTCGTCTGTGCCTTACTTGCGGCCCTGCCAGGCCGGGAAGGGCAGGATCGGCTTGGCCACCGCGACATCCGCCGGATAGACCACCGTCGGCTTCTGGCCGATGTTCTGGACCGCGGCCGAGCCGATGTTCGGGTTGTCGCCCTTTTCGTTGAACATGATCGGGCCGCCGATCATCACGTGATCCTTGATGTTGGTGGCCTTGATGGCCTTCATCAGCGGCTCGCCCTCGCCCGTGCCCGCGCGCTTGAAGGCGTCGGCGGCGATCAGCAGCGCCTCGAAGGTGAAGCCGACGTTGAAGCCGTCGAGATCGAAGCGGTTCTTCGGATTGGTCGCCTTGAACGAGGCCTCCAGCGCCTGTGTCATCTGCGACTTCACGTTGAACCAGGGCAGGTTGTAGATGAAGCCGTCGGCATATTCATGCACGGCGTCGAAGAATTCCTGGTCGTAGAGGCCGGGCGAGCCGGGCGACATGATCGCCTTGGGCTGGAATTTCTGGCGCACCATGTCGCGCGTCAGCTTGATGGCGTCGCCGGCGCGCGTGACGATCAGCAGCAGGTCCGGATTGATGCCGCGCACCTTGGTGACCTCGACCGAAAGGTCCTGCGCCTTCGGGTCGTAGGCGATGCTCTCGACGATCTTGAAGGGCATGTTGAGCGTCGGGAAGATCTTCTCCATCGCCTGCGCCTGCGCCGTGCCGAACGTGTCGTTCGAGTGCAGGAAGACCGCCGTCTTGAACTCCATGTTGGCGGCCTTGGAGACCTCGCCGATCAGCTTGAGGCCGTTCGTCACCAGGCCGGGGCCGGACATGAAGTTGCGCACGAGATACTGGTAGCCCTGGCTCGTGAGCTGCGGCGCGGAGGCGATGTTGCAGATCAGCGGCACCTTGCGCTGTTCGCAGACCTGCGCGATGGCGATCGTGTTGCCGGACTCGAAGGCGCCGATCACGCATTGCGCGCCGTCGTTGATCGCCTTCTCCGCCTGGGTGCGCGAGACGTCGTTGGAGGATTCCGTGTCGATGTGGACGATCTCGACGTTGTAGCCGAGATCGGAGAGAACCTTGGGGCTGGCCAGCGCGCCACGGTAGCAGCTCTGGCCGGCCTGGGCGAAGAAGCCGGAGCGCGGCAGCATCAGCGCGATCTTCAGGGATTTCGCCTGCGCGCGCACGACGGCGGGCGCGGCAATCGTGGCGCCGGCGGCGGCCAGCAGGCTGCGGCGGTCGATCCATCCGGTCTTGTTCATTCTTCGCTCCCCGATCTGAGCGCCGCCCCGGGGGCGTCGCTGAAAATGGCCGCGCTGGCGGCGCGGGAAACATACAGGCCGCAACAGGCCGCGCAAGTCTCGGGGCGCCCGCAAGGCCCTGCCGCAATGCGGCAAATGGTCAGGACAATGGATCGTCGATCAGCGGGTCGGGCTTGGCCACTTCGACGAGGCGGGCCGTATCGGAGATGACGATCTCGCGGCCATGCGCTTCCACGCCATGCGCGCCCAGCGCCGCGAAGGTGCGCGAGAGATTTTCCGGCGTGGTGCCGATATGGGCGGCGAGCTTGCGCTTGTCGAAGGGGAGGCGCAGCCGCCCGCCCGCGCCGGTATGCTCCATCTCGCGCAGCAGCCAGTTGGCCAGCCGCTCGATGGTCGGCCGGAACTTGCGGTCCTTCAGTTCCTTGAGCACGCGCCGGTAGGCGGTGGAGAGTTCGAGCACGATGGCTCGGGCGAAGGCGCTGTCGGCCTCGATCGCCGAACGCACGGCCTCGGCTGGGATCATCAGCACGCGCGCCGCGCTCAGCGTGCGCGCGGAATTGAGATAGGGCGCATCGCGCGCCACCGCCGCGAGGATGAAGGTCGAGTAGGGCCGCAACAGCGAAAAGCCGAGTTCGTCGCCATCGCGCTCGGAATAGAGCTCGACCATGCCCTCGACCACGACATGCAGGAAATCCGGCCTGTCCCCCTCGCGGATCAGCTCCACATGGGCGGGAAAGCGCTGGAGCATGGCGCCGGCCATCAGGTCGTCGAAGCGCGTGGGC
>CAMFKC010000207.1 GCA_945956975.1 uncultured Methylocystaceae bacterium
GTGTATTTCAGGCCGTTCGCCTTGGTCGCCCAGCTCGCGAGTTTTCCACGCACGGCCTTGTTGTCGATCGCGGCCTTGCCGTCCATGGGAAGGCGCGCGCAGAGATCGAACAGTTCCGGGAAGCCGGTCGGCATGCCCGAGCCGATCGACAGGCGCTCGTTCATCAGCGTGGTCAGCGAGACGTTCCAGCCATTGCCCACTTCGCCGAGTCGCTGGTGATCGGGAATGCGGACGTTTGTAAAATAGACTTCGTTGAATTCTGACTGGCCGTTCGCCTGCTTGATCGGGCGGATCTCGACGCCGGGGCTCTTCATGTCCAGGAAGAACATGGTGAGGCCCTTGTGCTTGGGCACGTCAGGGTTGGTGCGCGCGATGAGCAGGCCCCAGTCCGAATGATGCGCGCCGGACGTCCAGATCTTCTGGCCGTTGATGACCCAGTCGTCGCCGTCCTTCTCCGCGCGCGTGCGCAGGCCCGCGAGGTCCGAGCCGCCCGCAGGTTCGGAGAAGAGCTGGCACCAGATCTCCTCGCCGGACGCCAGCGGCGGCAGGCGCTTCTTCTTGTGGTCCTCGTTGGCGAAGGCCATGACGGTCGGCCCGCACATGCCGTGGCCGATGATGAACAGGCCCGACAGCTTGCCGAAGACGCCTTCCTCCTGGCCCCAGATCACGCGCTCGATCGGGCTCGCGCCGCGCCCGCCGTATTCCTTCGGCCAGTGCAGGCAGGCCCAGCCGGCGTCCGCCTTCTTCTTCTGCCACGCCTTGGAGGCCGCGATGATATCGCCGGATTTGAGCACGACGCGGCCGAAGGGCGAGGCGCGCAGGTCTTCCTCGTATTCGCGCGGCGCGTTGGCCTGGATCCAGGCCCGCGCTTCTGCGCGGAAGGCGGCTTCTGTGGGGGTGTCGTCGAAGTTCATTAGCGCATCCCGGCTAGTCGCGTCCCAGACACAACACTTTACGAATCTTCATCCTGAGGAGCGATGCGGAGCATCGCGTCTCGAAGGATGGCCGCAGCCCCCATGCTTCGAGACGGCGCTTCGCGCCTCCTCAGCATGAGGATCGTGGTTGCGCGAGGGGCTACCGCCCCTTGGTCGGGACCTGATTGAAGGGCAGATCCTTGTCGACGCGAATGTCGCCGGGCAGGCCCAGCACGCGCTCGGCGATGATGTTGCGCATGACCTCGTCGGTGCCGCCGGCGATGCGCATGCCGATCGCGCCGTAGAGCATCTGGTAGAGCTTGCCCGACGGACTTGCGTCGTCGCGCGCGACGGCGCCCATCTGGCCCTGCAGTTCCAGCGCATACATGGCGATGTCCTGCATCATCGGCGCGGCGACGAGCTTGCCGATGGAATTCTCCGGCCCCGGACGCTCGCCGCGCGACAGCGAGGAGATGGCGCGGTAGGAGGTGTATTTCAGCCCGTTGGCGCGCGCCGCCCAGGTCGCGAGATTTTCACGCACGGCCTTGTCCTCGATCGCCAGAGAGCCGTCGGCCATCTTCACGCCAGAGGCGAAGTCGAAGAATTCCGGCACGCCGGTGGCGAGACGCGCGCCGATCGAGAAGCGCTCGTTCATCAGCGTCGTCAGCGAGACGTTCCAGCCGTCGTTGACCTTGCCGAGGCGCTGCGCATCGGGGATTCGGACGTTGGTGAAATAGACCTCGTTGAAGCCCGAGTGCCCGCTCGCCTGCTTGATCGGCCGCACCTCGACGCCGGGGCTCCGCATGTCCAGGAAGAACATGGTGAGACCCTTGTGCTTGGGCAGCGTCGGGTCAGTGCGCGTGATGAGGATGCCGTAGTCGGAGAAATGCGCGCCGGTCGTCCAGATCTTCTGGCCGTTGATGATCCAGTCGTCGCCGTCCTTCTCGGCCTTTGTGCGCAGGCCTGCGAGATCCGAGCCGCCGGCCGGCTCGGAGAAGAGCTGGCACCAGACTTCCTCGCCCGAGGCCAGCGGCGGCAGGTAGCGGCGCTTCTGGTCTTCCGTGGCGTAGGCCATGACGGTCGGGCCGCACATGCCCTGGCCGATGGCGAAGGGGCCGGACAGCGCGCCGTACTTGCCTTCTTCCTGATCCCAGATGACGCGCTGGATCGGCGTGGCGGCGCGGCCACCGTATTCCTTCGGCCAGGTGAGGCAGGCAAAGCCCGCGTCGGCCTTCTTCTTCTGCCAGGCTTTTGAGGCCTTCACGAGCGCGGCGGTGCGCTGGTCGCGGTCCTTGATTTCGTCGGCCGCGGCGAGATCGCGCATAAGATCGTCGGGGCGATTTGCCTCGATCCACTTGCGGGCGAGAGCGCGGAATTCGGCCTCCTGCGGGGTGTCGTCGAAGTTCATCGAACGTTTCCTTCCGTCCCTTCATCCTGAGGAGCCATGCGCAGCATGGCGTCTCGAAGGATGGGCAATATGTAGCGCTTCTGGATCATCCTTCGAGACGCGCCTTTCAGGCGCTCCTCAGGATGAGGATTGGTGTGTCTCAGGCCGCCGCGTTGCGCTTGCGCATCTCGTCGATCAGCCGGTTCTCCCACATGGTGAGCGAGCCGAGCGTGAGCGCGAGAAGGTTCGAGCGGCGGTAGTAGAGGTGGCAGTCGAACTCCCAGGTGAAGCCCATGCCGCCGTGCACCTGCGTGTTGTTCTTGGAGCAGAGCTGGTAGGCCTGCGTCGCGCTGACGCGCGCATTGGCTGCGGCTTCGGCGAGTTCGCCGGCGTCGGTCGAAAGCGCCCATGCGCCGTAATAGGCGTTGGAGCGCGCGAGCGTGGCCGCCACATACATGTCGGCCAGCATGTGCTTGATCGCCTGGAACGAGCCGATCGGACGGCCGAAGGCGATGCGGTCGAGCGCATAGTCGCGGCCCATTTCCAGCGCGCGGTCGGAGCCGCCGATCTGCTCGAAGGCGACGAGCACGGCGGCGCGGTCGAGCACGTTGTTGACGAGGCTCCACGCGTCCGCGCCGGCGCCGAGCGGTTCGCCCGCCGCGCCGTTGAATACGATGCGCGCATGGTTTCGCGTGGGATCGACCGTCTCGACGTTTTCGCGCGAGACGCCGGCGCCGTTCAGTTCGACGAGGAACAGGCCCTCGCGCGCGACGACGATGGCGAAATCGGCGATGCCGCCGTCCGGCACGAGAGTCTTCGTGCCCGAGACCTTGCCGCCAGCGGCCGTGGTCTTGATCGATTGCGGCGTGGGATCGCCGATTCCTTCGGCCAGCGCCAGCGTGCCGATGGCGTCGCCCGAGGCGATCTTCGGCAGCCAGGCCTGTTTCTGCGCGTCGCTGCCCGCGAGCATCAGCAGTTCCGCGGCGAGATAGACGGTGGAGGAATAGGGGACGGGCGCAAGCGCGCGGCCGAGTTCTTCGGCGACGACGCAGAGTTCGAGACGGCCGGCGCCGGCGCCGCCGAATTCTTCGGGGATCGCGACGCCGATCAGGCCGAGTTCGGCGAGGCCCTTCCAGAGCGCGCGGTCGTAGGTGTCCTTGCCCTCGAGAATCGCGCGCACGTGCTTCGGCGTGCAGTTCTCGGAAAGGAAGCGGCGCGCCTCGTCGCGCAGCTGCTTCTGTTCGTCGGAGAAATCGAAATTCATTCAGGCCTCCCGTCTTTTTCGTGCGTCCGTCATTGCGAGCGAAGCGAAGCAATCCAGGGCCACGATCCGACTCTGGATTGCTTCGTCGCTCCGCTCCTCGCAATGACGGCGTGGGGCGTTGCGACGCTATGAATTTTCAAAAGCAAAGCCCATTGCAGGAAGTTAGTCAATCGACTAATTAATTGTTTCGCTCTGCGAGAGCGGGAGGAAAAACAATGGCGGCAAACGCCGAGGCGCTGCAGACGCGGGCGCCGAGCACGAAGGACCGCCTGATGGCGGCGGCGCGCGAGATCATGACCGAGCGCAACGCGGTCGAGTTTTCTCTGCAAGACGTCGCCGCACGCTCGGGCCTGAATTCCGCGCTGGTGAAATATCATTTCGGCAACAAGGACGGATTGCTGCTCGCGATCCTCGAGCGCGACGCGGAGACGTCGCTGAAGCAGGTGGAGAAGCTGCTGGCGCGCGAAATGCCGGCGATGCAGAAGCTCAGCCTGCATATGTCGGGCATCATCGAGACCTATTTCCGCAAGCCCTACATGAACCGCCTCGTGCACATGCTGGTGCACGAGCGCGGCGACGAGGCGGCGCAGCAGGTGTCACGCTTCTTCGTGGAGCCGCTCGCGCGTTTCCAGCGGCAGATGCTGGAAGAGGGCGTGCAGAGCGGCGAGTTCAAGGAGGTCGATCCCGGCTTCTTCTACCACGCGGTGGGCAGCGCCTGCGACGCGCTGTTCCGCTGGCACCCGGAATCGCGCCGCATCTGGGGCGTGGCGACGATCAACGATGCGCAGCGGCGGCGCTATGCGGATTTCGTCGTCGATCTCGTGCTGAATGGATTGGTGAAGCGGTGACTGCGTGCCGCCCGCCGTCATTGCGAGCCCGACAGAAGTCGCCTGTTGGCGACTTCATCTGACAGCGAAGCAATCCAGAGCCACGACCCGGCTCTGGATTGCTTCGTCGCTTCACTCCTCGCAATGACGAACTTCAAACAACAAACACACTAGAGGAAACCCCGATGTTCCATCCCTACCACCACGCGAAGGCCAATCCGGACAAGGTCGCCGTCGTCATGGCCGGCTCCGGAGAGACGATCACTTACCGCCAGCTCGACGAGCGCTCGAACCAGGGCGCGCAGCTGTTCCGCTCGCTCGGCCTCAAGCGCGGCGATTCCATCGCGCTGTTTCTCGAGAATCATCCGCGCTATTTCGAGATCTGCTGGGCGGCGCAGCGCGCGGGGCTCTACTACACCTGCATTTCCTCGGCGCTGACGGCGGGCGAGGTCGAATACATCGTGCGCGATTGCGGCGCGAAGCTGTTCATCACCTCCAAGGCCAAGGCGGGCGAAGCCGAGAAGCTGGCGCCGAAGATTTCAGACCTCAAGCTCTTCTCCGTCGACGGCGCCTGGGGCCCCTACGCCAGCTTCGAGGATGCGCGCGCGAAAATGCCTGTCACCCCGATCGCGGATGAAGCGCCGGGCGTGGACATGCTCTATTCCTCCGGCACGACGGGCCGCCCGAAGGGCGTGCGCGTCGAGTTGAAGGACGAGCCGGTCGATGCGATCAATTCGCTGGTGCAGCTCGCCGCCGGCCTGTTCGGCTTCAACAAGGACACGGTCTATCTTTCGCCCGCGCCGCTCTATCACGCCGCGCCGCTGCGCTGGTGCATGACGACGATGCGGCTCGGCGGCACTGTCATCGTCATGGAGAAATTCGATCCCGAGCGCGCGCTGCAATTGATCGAGAAATACAAGGTCACGGCCTCGCAATGGGTGCCGACGCATTTCGTGCGCATGCTGAAGCTGCCGGAGGACGTGCGGAAGAAATACGATCTGTCGACGCTGAACTGCGCCGTCCATGCGGCTGCGCCCTGCCCGGTGCAGACCAAGCACGCGATGATCGAATGGTGGG
>CAMFKC010000208.1 GCA_945956975.1 uncultured Methylocystaceae bacterium
GACTTGATCCGGTCGATCGTCGAGAGGATGAGCGTGACGGTTTCAGGGTTGGCGGGCGCGCCTTCGCGCAGTCGGCCGATCAGGCTTTCGGCGGCGTGGGTGACGCGCGCAAGGCGGGCGAGGCCGAGAAAGCCGCAGGTGCCCTTGATGGTGTGGACGAGGCGGAAGATGCTCGAGATCATCTCCGCATCGGACGGGTCGCGCTCGAGACGCACGAGCTGCTCGCCCGCAGCATCGATGTGCTCGGCCGTCTCGACCAGAAAGTCCCGGAGAATGTCGTCCATCAAACCGCCCGATGCGAAGCCGGCTCGATCCGGCTCCGAACTGCGGCGCACACGGGCGCCGCAAGGCGGAATTATGGAAGCGTTGGGTTAAGGGAGGATTGAAGTCCGCCCCTAAATCAGGCCGCGTCGCTGGCGGCGGGCGCTTCGTCGACGGCCGCCTGCGCGACCTCGGCGGCGCGCAGGCGAATGTGCTCGGGCTCGCTCGTCAGTTCGACACAGTAGCCGATCTCGCGGGCGACGAGGCCGGTGTAATAGGCCTGGATGCCGTGGGCGTCGACCGAGCCGCCTTCCGGCGTTCCGGCGAGCAGGTGCGGCACGTGCGCGGCGACGCGGGCGTTCGTGCCCTTGGATTCCACCGACAGAGAGGCGCCCTCATCGGCGATCGTCACCGTGATCACGCCGCCGCGCGGTACGGCCGCTGCCGCAATCAGGCACATGTTGAGGACGAGCTTCACCTTGTTCTTGGGCAGCAGGATGCGGGGCGCGTTCCATTCGAGCTTGGTGCGCTCGTCGGCGATGAGGCCGCGCGCGACATTCTCGGCGTCGCCGGTGTCGATGGCGGCGCCGGCCGAACCGGCAGCGCCGAAGGCGAGGCGGCAGAACTGCAGGCGGGCGGAGGCGGTTCGCGCGCTCTTCTTGATGAGATCGAGGGCGAAGGTCCGCATGTCCTGGTCCTTCTCGTCCTCCAGCACTTCGAGGCCGTTGACAATGGCGCCGACCGGCGAAATCACGTCATGGCAGACGCGCGAGCAGAGCAGGGCGGCAAGATCGAGCGGGGCGAGCGAGAAGACGGAAGCTTGGTCGGTCATGGAGCGATCCGGAAACGGGGGTGGACGCGAGGCTCGGCGACCGAAGGGTCGCCGCACGAAAGGCGTTACGCGGACACGACCAAAAACAATGCCTTAACGCGCCGCGAATCATTCGCAGCATGTGCGCGAATCGAGAGATAGCCCGGCCCGCCGATGCTGGAAAGCGTCGCCAGAGTGCGATTTTGCCGTTAACGCTGCGTTAACGGCGTGTATTCGCGCCCGAAATGCAGTCATCTTGATCCGCCGTGTGAGAATGTGCATGTCAGAGACATGGGTGGACAGCTGGAGCCGTTGACCGACGCCGACCGCGACGCAGCCGCACAGGCTTTCGCGCAGATCGCGCTCGTGGCGGGCCGTGCAGTCATGGACGTCTACGCCGGCGAGTGCCTGGCGAGACGGAAAGCCGACTCCAGCCCGGTGACCGAGGCGGACGAACGCGCCGAGGCGATCATCCTGGCGCGTCTCGGCGCTGCGTTTCCCAATCTGCCGGTCATTGCCGAGGAATCCGCTGCGCGCGGTCTGCTGCCGGCCTGCGGATCCCGCTTCATCCTCGTCGATCCGCTGGACGGCACGCGCGAGTTTCTGGCGCGCAACGACGAGTTCACGGTCAACATCGCGCTGATCGACGCGGGCGCGCCCGTGGCAGGCGTCGTCTTTGCGCCCGCGCTTTCCAAGCTCTGGTTTGGCGGCGCGACCGCTTGGGCCTGCGAAGCCACGCCCGGCGGCGACCTTCCCGAACAGGCGCAGCGGCGGCGGATTTCGGCTCGGGCGCCGGGGCCGGGAGGATATGTCGCCTTGTCGAGCCGATCGCATGGCGACACGGGGACCGAGGCGTTCCTTGAGCATCTGAAGATCGCCGGGCGGATGAACGCCGGCTCGTCGCTCAAATTCTGCGTGATCGCCGAGGGCGGAGCGGACGTCTATCCGCGCTTCGGTCCGACGATGGAGTGGGACACCGCAGCCGGCGAAGCCGTGCTGCGCGCGGCAGGCGGGCGCGTGCTGACCCCGGACGGCGCTCCTGTGGCGTACGGCAAGCAGCACGAAGGTTTTCGCAACGGCGCATTCGTCGCCTGGGGCAAGGCGGCCTGAGGGCGTCAATCTTTCGTTAACCATGGTCGCGCAGTGTTGGCCGCCACGCAGCGGCGCCCCGCCTTGGGCGCAGCCGCGCCACGCGTTCACCATTTTCCAGCGGCAGTTTCGGACAAGCGCGAAACGCGGCGAGAGGAGACGGCGATGACCAGCACACGTCGCGAAATTCTGATCCGGTCGATCGGCGCAGCCGCCGCCGCCGCAACGCCTTCACTTGCCCTTGCACGCGAAGCGCCGGGCGAGTTCTCCTCGAACGAGGTCGTCAACAACGGCCACAAATTCTTCGGTTCTGTTTCGCGCGGCCTGGCGCAAGGCATCGAGAAGGCGACGAAGCGATGGGGCCGGCCCAACGCCTATATTCTGGGCCAGGAAGGGTCCGGCGCGTTCATCGGCGGTCTGCGCTATGGCGAGGGCCAAATGTACACGCGCAACGCGGGCGATCGGAAAGTTTACTGGCAGGGCCCCTCGATCGGCTTCGATGTCGGCGCCGACGGCGACCGAACGATGATGCTGGTATACAATCTGCCCGCGGTCGATGGCATATACCGCCGCTTCGGCGGGCTCGACGGCTCGGCCTATCTGGTCGGCGGGTTCGGGTTCACGGCCCTGACGGCCGATCAGGTCGTGGTCGTCCCGATCCGATCCGGCGTCGGGGCGCGGCTCGGCCTCAATCTCGGCTATCTCAAGTTCACGCCGAATTCGACCTGGAATCCGCTCTAGACGTATTCCGCGGCCGATCGGCCCAGCCGGGTTTTGCGCGCGCGTGGCCGGCGTGGCATGGTCGCGCGTTTTCGGTCGGCTAGGACTTCGCCGTTTTGATCGAACAGATCATGATTTTCATGCTCGGGGCGCTGTCCGCCGGGCTGCTGGCGCTTTTGCTGCTGCCGGCCTTCTGGCGACGGGCGCTGCGCCTCACCCGGCGTCGTCTCGAAATGCTGATGCCGTTGTCGATGGACGAGGTCGTCGCCGAACGAGACCTGTTGCGCGCCGAATTCGCCGCCGAGAAGCGCCGGCTCGAGCAGCGCATGGAGGCGCAGGCGGCTGCCCACGCGAACGACCTCGCCGAACTCGGCCGGAGGGCGACGGAAATCGTCGGATTGCAGGCCGATCTCGGCAAGCTCGGCGGCGAACATGCCGATCTCAACGCGCGGCATGACGCCACCGTGCGCGAGCTCGCCGAGGCGAACGGGGAGCGCAGCGCCCTGATCGTCGAACTGAACGACGCCACCGGGCTGCATCAAGAAATTCGCGCGCGTCACGATGCGCTTTCGGCGGCGCACGGGGATCTGCAGGATCTGGCCGAGCAACGTCGGGTCGCGATCGTCGGCCTGGAAACGAAGCAGGAAGGGCTCCTCGCGCGCATCGAGAGCCTGGAAAAGGAAATCGACGAACACGCACGACACGCCCGCAACGAAACCGACCGCGCGCAGGGATTGGTCGAGGAGCGCGAAATGCTGCTCAAGGACATGCGTTCGGCGGAGCAGATGACGCAGGCCGCGCAGGCCCGCTTCGAGGCGGAGCGCGCGCGCATCAGCCAGATGCAAGCCGGCGTCGAACAGGCGCGCGCTGACCTCGAGGCTGCGCGCGATCTGCAGCGTCAGGCCGAGCGCGCGAGGGACGCAGCCGTGTCGGCTCTCGGACAGGCCAGAAGCGAAGCCGACGATCTTCAGCAACGCATCGTCGCGGCGCGCGAGGACGCACGGGCGGCGAGCCGGGCGGCGGCGGACCGGGTCGAAGAATTGCGCGCGGAGATCGCGCGCCTCACAGGCGCGCTGTCTGCGGCGCGCGAGGCCCGCAGCGCCGACGCCGATATGGCGCAATTGCGCGAGGCGATCGTCGATATCGGCGCGCGCGTCGCGCAGATGGCGCCCGAAGCCGAGGCCCGCAAGCCCCTCTAGTGACCGTCTCCGCCGACGCCGAGGTTCGGCGGGCGCTTCACCAGCGGCACGAAGACGAGCATGACCGCGAAGATCACGGCGATCAGCAGGAAGACATCGGACATGGCCATGACCAGCGCCTCGCGACGCACGTAGCCCATCAGTTTCTTCATCGCCGCCAGATTGGCGTCGGAGCCCATGGGCGCATAGGCGCCTGACAGCGTCGACATCCATTGCTGCGCGCGCTCGGACGACGCCGTCACCTGCTCACGCAGACGCGCGAGGTGCAGGTCCCAGCGGTTGTTGATGAAGGTGTTGATGATGGCGAGCCCGACCGCGCCGCCAAGGTTGCGCGTGAGATTGAACAGGCCCGAGGCGTTCTTCATCTCGTGCGGCTGCAACGTGCCCATCGCGACCGAGTTGATCGGTATCATGCACAGCATGAGCGACGAGCCCCTGAAGATCTGGGGAATGAACATTTCCCAGAAATCCCAGTCCTTCGTCACATAGGTCATCATCCAGCAGGAGATCGCGAAATTGGCGAAACCGATCGAAAGCAACACGCGCGCGTCGACGCGCGTCATGACGCGGCCGATCAGCGGCGCCGAGAGCATTTGCGTCATGCCGGTGACGAACATCGTCTCGCCGATCTGCAGGGCCGTGTCGCCGCGCACGCGCGCAAGATAGACGGGATAGATGTAGGTCAGCCCATAGAGGCCGATGCCGAGCACGAAAGAGAAGGTGCTGCCGGCCCAGAAACTGCCGTTGCGGATCTTGAGATCGACGACCGGATTTTTGGAAACGTAGGAGCGCCAGAAGAAGATGCAGGCCCCCATGAAGGACGCGAAAGCCGCATAAACGATCGTGCTCTCCTCGAACCAGTTCTTCGAGGGGCCTTCCTCCAGAACGTATTCGAGCGCGCCGAGAAAGACCGCCATCGAGATCAGGCCGGTCCAGTCGAACCCCTTGAGAATCTTAAGGTCCGGCTCGTCGAAATCGATCAAGAACCACGAGATCAGCGTTACCCCGATGCCGGGAATGATGTTGACCAGAAAGAGCCAGTGCCAGGAGAATACGTCGGTCAGATAACCGCCGGCGGTCGGGCCGATCGTGGGCGCCAGCGTCGCCACGAGCCCGATGATCGGCTGGATGATGACGCGCCGCTCGGGTGGAAAGATCGTGAACGCGCTGGCGAAGACCGTCGGAATCATGCCGCCGCCGATGAAGCCCTGCAGCGTGCGGAAGAAGATCATCTGCTCGATGGACGTCGACTGCGCGCACAGAAAACTCGTGAGCGTGAAGCCGCCGGCGCAGAAGGTGAAGACGATGCGGGTCGAGAAGGCGCGCGACAAATATCCCGAGAGCGGGATCATGATGACTTCGGCGATCAGGTAGCT
>CAMFKC010000209.1 GCA_945956975.1 uncultured Methylocystaceae bacterium
GACGGAGCAGTCATGGCGATCGGGTCTGGCGGCAATTATGCGCTAGCGGCCGCCCGCGCCCTGATCGACGGGCCGATGGACGCTGAGGGGATCGCCCGGCGGTCGCTCGAGATCGCGGCGGACATCTGCGTCTACACGAACCGGAACATTGTCGTCGAATCCATTGATTCGATCTGAAATCAGGGACTTGGCATGACCGATTTCTCGCCACGCGAGATCGTTTCCGAACTCGATCGCTACATCGTCGGCCAGGCCGAGGCCAAGCGCGCGGTTGCGATCGCGCTGCGCAACCGCTGGCGGCGGTCGAAGCTCGAAGGCCAGATGCGCGAGGAGGTTCTGCCCAAGAACATCCTGATGATCGGCCCGACGGGCTGCGGCAAAACAGAGATCGCGCGCCGCCTGGCCAAACTGGCGCAGGCCCCTTTCCTGAAGGTGGAAGCCACCAAGTTCACGGAAGTCGGCTATGTCGGCCGCGACGTCGAGCAGATCGTCCGCGACCTCGTCGAGGTAGCAATTTCGCTCGGCAAGGAAAAGCAGCGCGCAGGCGTCCGGGCCCGGGCGGAAACGGCGGCGGAAGAGCGCCTTCTAACTGCGCTGGTCGGCGCCAACGCCTCCCCGGCGACGCGGGATTCTTTTCGACGGATGCTGCGGGCTGGCGAAATGGAGGACAAGGACGTCGAGATCGAGACGACGGCGTCCACTTCGTCTTCTCCCTTCTTCGAACTGCCCAACATGCCCGGGGCCGTCGGCGCGATTTCGCTCGGCGACCTCTTCGGCAAGGGCGCCAAGCCGACGCGGCGCCGCCTCAAGGTGCGCGATGCGCGCGAGCCGCTGATCGCGGACGAGGCGGAAAAGCTGGTCGATAACGAGCAGATCGTGCAGGAGGCGATCCGCGAGACCGAGAACCACGGGATCGTCTTCATCGACGAGATCGACAAGATCTGCGTGCGGGAAGGCCGCGGCGGCGGCGACGTCTCCCGCGAAGGGGTCCAGCGCGACCTGCTGCCGCTGATCGAGGGCACGACGGTCGCGACCAAGCACGGCGCGGTGAAAACCGACCACATCCTCTTCATAGGCTCGGGCGCCTTCCACGTTTCGAAACCGTCGGACCTCCTGCCGGAATTGCAGGGCCGCCTGCCGATCCGCGTCGAGCTGGCGTCGCTGTCCGAGCGCGATTTCGTCCGGATCCTCAACGATACCGAAGCGAGCCTGCCGAAGCAGTATTGCGCGCTGATGGCGACGGAGGGCGTCGATCTCGAATTCGCGCCCGACGGAATCGACTCGATTGCCGCATTCGCGGCCCGCATCAACTCGACAGTGGAGAACATCGGGGCGCGCCGACTCCAGACGGTGATGGAGCGGATACTGGAAGAGGCGAGCTTCAACGCGCCCGACATTTCCGGCGAGACGATCGTGGTGGACGCCGCCTATGTGGAGCGGAGCATCGGCGACCTCGCCCGCAACGTCGACCTGAGCCGCTACATCCTGTGAGCCGGATGAAGTTTGCCCCGCTGGCGCGCCTGCGATAAGACGCCCGCGCCTTTTCGGAGTTCGGACTTATGGCCGCCTTTCCCCAGCTCGTGTTTTCCGGCGTCCAGCCGACCGGCAATTTCCATCTCGGAAATTACCTCGGCGCGCTCGTGAAATTCGTGGAAATGCAGGCCAGCTACGACTGCATCTACTGCGTCGTCGACCTCCACGCGATCACCGTCCCGCAGGATCCGGCCGAACTGACCAAGCACACGCGCGAAGTGACGGCGGCCTTCCTTGCATCCGGCATCGACGCCAGGAAGAACATCGTCTTCAACCAGAGCCAGGTGTCAGGCCACGCCGAACTTGCCTGGGTGTTCAACTGTGTGTCGCGCCTCGGCTGGCTGAACCGCATGACCCAGTTCAAGGAGAAGGCAGGCAAGGACCGCGAAAACGCGTCCGTCGGCCTCTACGCCTACCCGAACCTGATGGCGGCCGACATTCTCGTCTACCGGGCAACGCACGTGCCAGTGGGCGAGGACCAGAAGCAGCACCTGGAGCTGACGCGGGACATCGCCCAGAAATTCAACGTCGACTTCGCCGAGTCGATCGCAAGCCACGGCCACGGCGAAGCATTCTTCCCATTGCCGGAGCCGATCATCCAGGGGCCGGCGACCCGCGTCATGAGCCTGCGCGACGGCTCGAAGAAAATGTCCAAGTCGGACCCTTCAGACTATTCCCGCATCAATTTGTCCGACGACGCAGACCAGATCGCGCAGAAGTTCCGCAAGGCCAAGACCGATCCGGACGCGCTGCCGTCTGAAACCGCTGGCCTCGCCGGGCGCCCCGAGGCCGACAATCTGGTCGGCATTTTCGCGGCGCTGCGAGGTTCAACCAAGGACGCGGTCCTCAAGGATTTCGGCGGCCAGAACTTCTCGGGATTCAAGGCGGCGCTGGTCGAACTGGCAGTCGAAAAGCTCGGCCCGGTCGGCGCGGAGATGAAGCGCCTGCAGGCCGATCATGCCTATATCGACGGAGTTTTGCGAGACGGCGCTGCACGAGCGCGTGAGATCGCCTCGAAGAACATGACTTCCGTCAAGGATATCCTGGGCTTCGTGCGCTGACACAGAGGCGTTGAATTGTAGGCGAAAAGCCATATTTTGTGCACAACGCAGCTGTCGATACGAAAGCCAGCCATGTTCATCCAGACCGAACCTACCCCCAATCCCGCCACGCTGAAGTTCCTTCCCGGCCGCGAAGTCGCCGGATCGCGCCTCGCCGAATTCCGCACGCCGGCGGAGGCGCATCAGTCCCCCCTCGCGTCCGCACTGTTCTCGGTCGACGGCGTCTCGCAGGTCTTTCTCGGCAGCGACTTTGTCTCCGTCACCAAAAAGGATGGAGAGTGGCAACACCTGAAGCCGAGCATTCTCGGCGTCATCATGGAGCATTTCGTTTCGGGCTCGCCGGTGTTCCTCGACGAGGGCAAGGCGGTCTCGGAAGACGATGAATTCTACGACGCCGCCGATTCCGACACGGTCGAGCAGATCAAGGAACTTTTGGACACCCGGGTCCGTCCGGCTGTCGCCGGAGATGGCGGAGACATCAAGTTCCGCGGTTTCAGAGATGGGATCGTCTATCTCGCCATGAAAGGCGCGTGCTCCGGTTGCCCGTCTTCGACCGCTACCCTGAAGCACGGTATCCAGAACCTGCTCAAGCACTTCCTGCCGGACGTTCGCGCCGTAGAGCAGATCTGACGCCGCGTTGATCGAGGCCGGGAATAGCGCGATCATGGCGCTATGAAGATTCTCGGTATCGACACATCCCTTGGCGCTGCGTCAGCGTGCCTGTTCGACAGCGCCGTGAACGAGGTTTTGGCCCGCGAGACGGTCTGGATCGACCGCGGGCACGATCAGGCTATCATTCCATTGCTTGATCGCGTCGTCGCGCAAGGCGGCGGGCGCCAATCCATCGAGAGGGTCGCCGTCACCGTCGGCCCGGGATCGTTCACAGGGATCAGAGTCGGGATTTCCGCCGCGCGCGCCGTAGGCCTTGCGATCGGCGTCCCAGTGGTGGGCGTATCCAGCCTGTCCGCCTTTATCGCGCCCATTATGATTGACTGGAGCGACGGAGTCGCGGCCGCTGCGATAGATGCACGCCACGGGCGCATCTATGTCGCGGCATTCGCTGGCGGAACTTCGATCATCCCGCCCCGCATCGCGGCGCCGCGCGAAGCAGTGCGCGCGATGGGGTCCGGCCCCCTGCGCCTGGCAGGCTCCGGTGCAGCGGCGCTCGCCATCGAGGCCTGGTCAATGGGTGTCGCGGCGGAACTCGTCTCCGACGCCAAGGCGCCTGATGTGGCGTTCGTTGCCCGGCTCGGCGCGGCTGCAGATCCTGCTTCAGCCCCGCCAAGGCCGCTCTATCTCAAGGCGCCGGACGTGACCCCGTCTGCCGCCGCCATCCCGGCGGCGTGACGTGAGCAGCACCATATTCGTTCAGAAGATTTGCCGGCCGCTGTCCGCCCCAGCGGCGGCGCGATGTGCGGCGCTTCATGCGTCGGCTTTTGTAAATTCCTGGAATATTTCGGACTTCGAGGGATTGCTGACGAGTTCTGCCGTGGTTGCCGACGGCATGAGCGAGGGGCCGATCCTTCAGGGTTTCGTGGTGTCGCGCCGCGCGGCCGACGAGGCCGAAATCCTCACGATCACGGTCGCGCCGGCGCGTCGCGGCAACGGCTTAGCGACGGCCCTTCTGGGCAGCCACATATCCAGATTGACCGCGCTCGGCGTCGCCAGCCTGTTTCTCGAAGTCGACGAGAACAACAAGCCCGCGCTCGCGCTCTATCGCCGCTTCGGCTTCGCGCAGGTCGGACGCAGGCCCGCCTACTATTCCAGCGCGGATGGCTCGAAAGCCAATGCCCTGATCCTCAAGCTGGAACTGTAGCGGCGGTCATTGCGGCGTCACGGACATTCGGCAAGGCGTTGATATGGCCGCGTTCAGACTCTTCTCGATCAGCGTCGTTATAGGCTTCGCCTTGGCTGCGGGCTTCCTCTTATCTTTTGCGCCCCGCCTGGTCGCGGGACCCGCTGCGCGCTTCCTGCGCAGCCGATTCTGCCGGGTCGGGTGCATGGCGCTCGGGATCCGGGTTGAGACCGATGGCGAACTCCCGACTGGCGCGCCTATCCTGCTGGTGGCCAATCATATTTCATGGACCGACGTTTTGGCGCTCGGCAGCGTGGCGCCCATTGTCTTCACCGCGCGACATGACCTTGCCGAATGGCCGATTCTGGGCGGATTGGCCCACAGATACGGCACGCTTTTCGTCAATCGGACCCGTCGCCGCCTCATTCCCGAGACCAACCGGAAGATGGCGCAGAAAATGGCCGAAGGCGAAATCGTGGCCCTTTTTCCCGAGGGTACGACGGGCGACGGCACAAGGCTCAGGGCGTTCAAGAGTTCCCATTTGGCCTCCGCGCATGAACTGCTGAGGCAGCGGGATGACCTCGGCGCCGTCGCGATAGCCCCCACGGTCGTCGCCTATACCCGGCGCAATGGGCTGCATCTTGGCCGGAACGGCCGCGCGGCTGTCGCCTGGTACGGCGATTTGGACTTCACGCCGCATCTGCTCGATCTCGTCCGTAGCGGTCCCACCCGGTGCCGGATCCGTTTCCTCGCACCGATCTGGTGCACCGCCCAGTCCGACCGCAAGAGAATCGCCCGGGAGGCCGCGGCGGCCATACGCACCGCCTTCGCCAGCGAAGTGATGGAAGTCGCGACTCCAACGTCGGCGCCTTATGTTCTTTCGCCGCGGCAGGTCGTATAAGCGTGACTGAGCCGGCCGAAAGGCGCGGCGAACCGCGAGGATCGGAAAGGCGTGAAAGAAGGTTCGAAGGCGCTGGGCGGCGGATACGTCAAGTCCTACGGCTGCCAGATGAACGTCTACGACTCCTCCCGGATTGCGGGGTTGCTTGAGCGCCAGGGCCACGGC
>CAMFKC010000210.1 GCA_945956975.1 uncultured Methylocystaceae bacterium
ACGCGATTCATGAGCGTCTCGTGGGCTCGGAGATGTGTATAAGAGACAGATCGTAAAAAGATCCAAACAAATTCATGAATTTCTGAATGAGGTCTTCGGCGCCGCGGCCGGACTTCTCCGTCCACAGCGCGACATAAGCGTCCCACAATTCGCCCTTGCGCGACTTGATGAGGCCTGCGACGCCGCCGCCCGCCGGCGCCTTGCGCTCGATGGCGCCGGGGTCGAGTTCGCTCATCATCTGCGCCACGGCTTTCTGCATGGCCGAGTACGTCTGAACCTGATGGCTTTTCAGATCGCCGAAGGTCTGGGCCAGCGCCGCTTGCGCCCCGAGATAGGTTTGGGTGGGAGGGCCGAGCATGATCCGCAGCGCGTCTTCCGCCGTCGGGCTGAATTTCAGCGGATTGTTTTCACGCGCTTCGATGATCGTGTGCTCGGCGCTGCGCGCCAGGCGCTTTGCCTGAACGCGCGCTTGCAGAAGGGACTGGAGTTCCTCTGTCATCAGGCGCATCGTCGCGCCGAGCATCGCGGCGATTTCGGCGGGGTTGCGGGTCGCGAAGAAATCCGCAGGCAGGCCGGCCTCGCGTGCGAAGACGGAAAGCCACGCCGCGTCGCCGGCGGGCGCCCCAGCTGTCGGCGTAGCTGCAGCAACCGGCGCGGCAGCTGCGCGCGCGGGCGCAATCGGCGCGGGCTGCGACGAAGCTGCCGGCTCCGCCTGCGGACCTTCAGCCTCGACGTTCTCCGGGCGCGCAGTCCGGGCGCCAGCGGCTGGCGCCGCATCCCAGAGCTCTGCGGCGGGCTGGCGCCGCCGCGGTTCCGGGACGCGATGCGCGGGCTCTTCGTAGCCGAACACGTCCGCCGCGGACCGATCCGGCGCATGACCCTCGGCCGGCGCCGAGGCTGATGGAAGATCGGCCGCGCGCAGCAGGAAGTCTGCATAAACCGGCGATCGCTTGGGCTGGGGCTTCAGGGCTTTCGGATCGATCGGCGGCGGCGCCTCGCCGACGACATCCCAGAGCGAGTCGTAGGACGCGGCGCGGTCTATCGAAATCGGCGCGATTTCGGCGTGCGCGGGTTCGGCCGCGCTTGCGCCATCCAAGGCGACGGCAATGAGATATTCGCCGATTTGCAGACTGTCGCCGTTCTTCAATCGATAGGGCGATTGCACACGCGCCGGCGAGCCATTCACGAAGGTCCCGTTTCGCGAGACATCGAACAGCAGGTAATCGCTGCCCTCCAATTGTATTTCGCAATGCTTGCCTGAAATGAAGCGCTGGGGATCTGGTAGACTCCAGTCGAGATGAGCTTCCCGTCCGATCTCGACGCGACGCTGACCACGCATTGAAAACGTCAGCGGCCCGCCGTCGGGAAGTCTGTCGAGATTCACAATGCTCAACGTCAGCGACATCGCGCCCGTTCCCTGAGAACATCCGGCTGAGGGATTATCGGAAATCGCCGCCGACCTCGACCATCTTCACCGCAAGTCCCACCCACGACTTCACTATACCTTTTCTTCTGTCTGCCGCCAGCCTCGAACGCGCAGCCAGGAGGGCGACGCGCACGGCCTGCGGCGTCTGCGAAGGGCTGGCTTGAATGGGAGGCGCCTGAGGCGGCGCAATACTGCCCCCGGACCAGCCGACCGCGAGCAGGAGCCAGGTTGTCGGCAGCTTCGGGCTGGATTCCAGCCCCTTGTCGAGACAGCCGCGACGGCGCGCTTCCTCGGGCTTGACCGCCCAGGCATGGACGAGATCGAGGTGCGCGCGCTCCAGCGGCGCAAGATCGGGCACCGCGGACAGGCCGCCGTGACACCACCAGATGGCCTCGCGCCGCTGCAGCAGGTAGGCGCAGAAGGAAAGGGCGGAATCCTCGCGATCCTCGTCCATGCAGCGTCGGACGAACGGCAGCGCGCCTTCGTCCGACCCTTCCTCGCCGACGTCGACGGCGGCGGTCGGAAAGGAGGCGATCAAATCCCTTGTCGTGGCAAACCTGGCGCCGGCCATTGCTTAATTCCAGTCGATTTTCGGCGCCGAGAAAGCGATGTGGCCTGATGTCACCTTGATTTCGGAAGGCGTCATCTCGATCGAACTGGCGCCGCAGATCAGCTTGATGCTGACATTGGCGGTGGTCTTCAGGTTCTTGGCGATTTCGATCGTCTGGTTGCCCACCGAAATCGTCAGCTTGTCGCTTCCCTGATGCAGCGTCGTGGTGCGCGTTTCTCCATCGCCGCCCTTGAACTCCTCGCCGATGTCCCACGTCTCGGTATTGAGAACCACGACCTTGTGGTCCTTCTGCGCGTGCATCTTGATCTGTTCGGAGCCCTTCTTGTCCTCGAACATGAACTCGTTGTAGCCGCCGTGCCCGATCGAGGAATCGGACTTCACGCCCGACTGCGTCTTGTTGTCGGGCAGCGCGTACGGGTGCTTGTAGTCGCCGTTGTAGACGGCCCCCACGACGAGCGGTCGATCGGGATCGCCTTCGAGAAATTCGACGAGCGCCTCCATGCCGATGCGCGGAATGAACTGGCCGCCCCACTGCTTTCCGGCCCATACGTGCGCCACACGCAACCGGCAGGAGTTCATCTTCTTTCGATCCCAGTGAAAGAGCACGAGGATGCGGCCGTATTCGTCGACGTCGATTTCCTCGCCCTCCTTTCCCACCACCTTCGCCGTCTGCGGTCCGTGGACCAGCGGCTTCGGGGTCAGCAGCGGGGCCTTGTAGGGCACGCTGGAATCGAGGAACTCGTAGCTGCCCATGTAGTCTGTCTCGCCGCCGCCGCCAGACCGGTAAGCCTGCATAACGAAGGAATGCGAAGCGCGCAGCACGAGGTATTCCTTGTTCTCCGCGTCGCTTGGATGTTTTTCGAGCGTGGTCAGCCCCCCGGGCGACATGCTGATCGCGTCGCCTGCGGCATGGCGCCTGTGGTCCTGAGCCTGATCGGCCTCCAGGCGAACCTGCGCATAGTTCACGCCGTCGGATTTTTCGACGTATTTGCCGGGGTAGTCGAAAATCTCGAGCTGTCCCTTCTGATATTTTGCCGAGGCCTGCTTGTCCGCCGTGAGGTCCTTCGTGGGCTTCTTGAAATCGTAGTCCTTGAGTTCGTATTTGCCGGTTCTGAACTGCCGGTCCGACGTCCAGTGATGCACGTGTTCGGCGTCGCGCCGGGCTTGCTGCTGGGGGAAGAATGGAAGCTTGGCATGGCCGGGCACTGGCGAATGCGACGATTTGGAATCCGCCATCACCAGCGTGTGTTTTCCCTGCTCGTGCTTGAAGAAATAGTAGATCCCGTGCTGCTCCATGAGACGCGAGACGTAGTTGAGATCAGTCTCGCGATACTGGACGCAATATTCGAGCTTCGGATAACTCTTGGTGGTCGCATCCTGATAATCCGTGAAACCGCGGTCGCGGAACACTTCCTTGATGATGTCCGTCGCGCTTTTCTCGTGCCAGATTCGACAGTCTGAAGTTCGCGAGAGCAGCCAGAGCCAGGGCCGCAGCACGAGTTGGTAGACATAGAGCGCCTCGCGGGAGCCGACCCAGCGAGCCTCCACGAGCGTGCCGTTGAAATATCGGTCCGGGCCGTCCGGGCTCCGGAATTTGACGGCGCAATTCTGTCCAAGCGCTTTATCGAAATCGATATTTTCGTCTTCACTGAGCGCTTCGACCCGGAATTCGAATAGTTCGCTCAGCCCTTCACTGCCGTCGAACCGCGCCAGCACGAGTTTGTCCTTGCCGAGCGGCGTTGTCAGCTCGCCGATACGATCAGCCTGGGATACCTGAGCCATATTGCTTTTCTCGAAACCCGCGCCGTAAATAAAGAAACTATAATAGGGGTTGCCGAACGTCGAGTGGGTGGGCACGATTGCCGTAGTCGCGGCGATTAACCGCATGAGCAGACAGTGGATGGGTCATGTTGCGCGCGGAGCTTGAGAAACTTCTCGAACCCGTTTCTCCGGAAAGCCCCTGCGGCCCCGACCTCGACATGGAAGGCGACGACGAATTCATGAACCGCCTTGCCGGGGCGGAAGGGATGTTTCCCGCCCAGTATTTCGACCATAACGTCGCCGAATTCAAAACTTTCACCCGCGGCGGAGCAGATTTCGATTCCGAAATAGCCGCTCTGGGGGCCCTCCTTCAGCGATCAAGGGACGTACGGCCGCTGGTCGCGATGGCCAAATTCTACATACTGGATCGGAAACTCTCCGAATTCATCGACGTCGTCGACGTGTTGGCCCGGCTCCTCACGACCCGGTGGGATGACGTCAACCCGAAGCCGGAGGACGGCGATTTCACTTTCCGGAATGTCGCGATCCAGTCTCTCGAGGACTGGTCGCATGTCCTCTACCCCCTCAAGTATTCGGAAATCCTCCGGCACAACCGCTATGGGACGCTGACCTGGCGCGGCAAGGAAATTCTCGATGGGGCCGAACCTCGTCAGGGCGAGCCCACCCCGAACCCGGCGCAGAGCAGGGACCTGCTGGAAAAGTGCGACCTCGACGTCCTCGTCGCGCGCCGGGATGATCTGGAAAGACTGTCCGGAGCGCTGGACGCCATCGCCGGGCTTGCGCGAGAACGCATCGAGGACGATCCCGCCGATCTGAAGACGCTGCGCGAACTCGCCCGCAGCATGTCGACCTTTCTCGACGAAGCGGTAGGCGCGCGCGACCCGCTCCGCACGCTTCGCAAAAACGCCTCCGACGAACCGACGGAAGGCGAAGGGGTGGAAGGCGAGGAACCCGGCCCTGCGCTTGGAGGGCTCGGGTCGGTCGCCGCAGCCGCGGCGGCGCTGGCGGCGGCCGGAGATTATTTCCAGCGGTCCGAACCGTCGAACCCCGCGCTTCTCCTGATCCGGCAGGCCGAACAGCTTGTCGGCCGCACCTTCTCGGAAGTCATGCAGATCTTGTTGCCCGACCATTTCGACAGCGCGGCTTTCGACATAGGCCGGCGCCAATCCTTTCAGGTGCCGGTCCACCGGATCGCCGCTGACGGGATCGGGATCGACGCCGGACAAGACCTGGGCCCAGCTCCGACGGCGAGCGATCGAAAAGGCGCCCTCGGGCTCCTGATACAAGTCGAAAACTTCTACAACAGCCACGAGCCTACAAGTCCGATTCCCTTTTTCTGTGAAAGGGCTAGAAGAGTCGCGGGTCAGGATTTTCTGAGCCTTCTGAATGAAATCTTGCCTCCGCATACATTGAAGTCGTTTGATGTGTAACCTTTCCGAAACAAGCGGATTGACGAAGAGGTAAATGCTCGTCAAGTTGTATCAAGAAGACAGCTCGTCATCGAGACTCAGGGGGCGTCATGAGTTCAGATAGCGGACAAAAATTCATTCGCCGCAACCGCGCTCCGCGCGTGCACATCAGTTATGACGATCCTTATGACGCCGAACGGAAGATCGAACTTCCGTTTGTCATGGCAGTAATGTCAGACTTGTCGGGCGACGCGCCCGGCGTC
>CAMFKC010000211.1 GCA_945956975.1 uncultured Methylocystaceae bacterium
CGCCGTGCCAGCGTGCGACATTCGCCAGTTCCGGGGGCAGCGCGATGCGAGGAAAACGCAGGAAATCGATGGCGACGAGCCCGTCGATGTCGGCCATCGAATAATCGTCGCCGGCAAGCCACCGGGTCTCGGCCAGGCGCTCGTCCAGAACCTTCAGGAAATCGAGGACGCGCGGACGGTTGGCGTCGGCAACCTGCTGAATCTGGGGGACTTCCATGGCAGCCATGGCGGGATGGGTGTGGCGGAAGACCATGGCCGTAGGCATCATCAGATGCAGTTCGACCCGGCGGCGCCACATCTCGACGGTCGCGCACTCGACCGCGCTGCGGCCGAACAGTTTGGGCTCCGGATGCAATTCCTCGAAATAGCGACAGATAGCGACGGATTCCGTGATGACGGTCCCGTCGTCGAGGACGAGCGAGGGGGTCCGCTGAAGCGCATTGATCCTGGAGTAATCCGACTGCTTGTGTTCCATCTTGCCGAGATCGACCTGGGCCATCGGGACCTCGATACCCTTCTCGGCGAGGAAAATGCGGACGCGACGGGGATTTGGCGCGACCTTCGTATCGTAAAGAAGCATTAAGCAAACTCTCCGGCGCAGCGCTGCCGCCGCGCGACATCCAGCCTTAACACCCCCCCATATCTGTTGAAAGCGACAGAGGGCGGCCAGCGCAAGCCCCGCTGTTCGGTATGTGCGGACGCGCACGCCGCGCAAAGGCCCGCGCCGCCGCGGCAGGAGCCGATTCCGCCGGCTTTTTATTCAAAACCTCCAAGGCCGGTCAGCCAGTCGTTAAGTTTTATCCCGCAAAGTAAACGCTGTTAGTCGTGTCGCGTTTTCGCGTGGATCGGTCGTAATGAGTCAAATCACCGCCGAGATGATCGAGCGCGGTCGCGGCGCCAATGCCCGACATTCGTCCGAACGCCGGCGGTTGGCCTACAAGGTTCGAGAGGCCCGCGAGAAGCTGACCACCGGCGGCGCCGGGCATGGCGCCTTCGAGGGCGAACTCCTCAGGATTTATGCTGAAAGCCGGATGAGTTCGGCCCCCTGGGCCCTGCTAATCGCGCTCGCCGTCGGCGCCGTCTCGACCTTCTGGGCGCCCGTGCAGTTCGTGGCGATCTGGACGACCGCCGTTTGGGTCGCTGTCGCCGGCGCCTATCTGGCGGCGCGGCTGTTTCTCCGCCAGGCCGAAATCACGTCCGTCCGCGCGTGGCGCACAAAGATCATCCTGATCGAGGCGGCGCTCGGTCTCGCCTGGGCGTCGATCGTCGTTTTGCTGCTGATGTTCGGCAAGGGCGAGGCGCGCATCTTCCTGCTCGCCATCCTGCTGATGCTGGGCGCCATGACCGCCATGGCGACCGCCGCAATTCCGAACGCCGTCTACGCCGCCGTCTCGCCGATGTGCCTGGCGATCGCCGGCGTCGCGGCAATGTCGATGAACGACACCCCGGTGCTGGCGACGACGGCCTTCGTCTGCGGCGCAGAAATCTACTTCATCGCGCTGGCGCGACGTCTTTACGAGACCTCGCTGAGCGCACTCTATGCGCAGGCCGAAAAAGACGGGCTGATCGGCGAACTCGAACAGGCGAAATCCAATTCGGACGAGGCGCGCCGCCGCGCGGAAGAGGCCAATCTCGCCAAGTCGCGCTTCCTGGCGACGATGAGCCACGAACTGCGCACGCCGCTCAATGCGATCCTCGGCTTTTCCGAAGTGATGAAGGACGAATTGTTCGGCGCGCACGCCGTGCCCGCCTATCGCGATTACGCCAACGACATCCATTCCAGCGGCCAGCATCTGCTGGCGCTGATCAACGAGATCCTCGACCTGTCGCGCGTCGAAGCGGGCCGCTACGAACTCAAGGAAGACGCGATCTCGCTTAGCGCGATCATCCAGGATTGCGAGCATCTGCTGATGCTGCGCGCCGAGAAGCGCGGCATCGCCCTCAACGACGCCATCGAATCCGACCTGCCGCGCCTTTGGGCCGACGAGCGCGCGATCCGGCAGGTCGCGCTGAACCTGCTCACCAACGCGATCAAGTTTACGCCACAGGGCGGGCAGATCACGATCAAGGTCGGCTGGACGCAGGCGGGCGGTCAATATTTCTCGGTGCGCGACACCGGCACGGGCATTCCCGAACACGAAATTCCGATCGTCATGTCGTCCTTCGGACGTGGCACGCTGGCGCAGAAGAACGCTGACGAAGGCTCGGGCCTCGGCCTGCCGATCGTGAAGGGGCTGGTCGAACTGCATGGCGGCACGTTCACGCTGCGCTCCAAGGTGCGCGAGGGAACGGAGGTCATCGTCGTGTTCCCGCCGGAGCGCGTGATGAACGCCCTGCCCCGCTTCGCCTCCGACACGTCCGAAGCCCGCGCCGCGCATCGCAGCGCCGCCTGATCCTTCCACATCGGTTGACTGCGGCGCGCCAGACCGCGACTCTGCGGCTCGAAGCAGGAAGACTTCGCGTGGAGGATTGAGATGGCGGCGCAGACCCGGATCGTGAAGGCCAACGGCCTCGACATGCAGATCGTCGAGGCGGGCAAGGGTCCCCTCGTCCTGCTGTGCCACGGCTGGCCCGAACTCTCCTATTCCTGGCGCCATCAGATTCCCGCGATCGCCGCCGAAGGCTATCGCGTCGTCGCGCCCGACATGCGCGGCTACGGCGGCACCACGGCGCCGAAGGACATCAGCGCCTATACGATCTTCGATCTCGTCGGCGATGTCGTCGCGCTAGTGCATGCGCTCGGCGAAAAGCAGGCGATCATGGTCGGCCACGACTGGGGCGCGGAAGTTGCCTGGCGCGCCGCGATGTTCAGGCCCGACGTCTTTCCCGCCGTCGCCGCGCTCTCCGTGCCGTTGCGCAATCGCGGCCCGGCAGCGCCGATGGAAATCCTCAAGCAGCAGGGCGTCTCGACCTTCTACTGGCAATATTTCCAGAAACCCGGCGTGGTGGAAGAGGAGATGGCGCGCGACTGGAGCCACACGCTGCGCGCCATCTATTACGGAACGGGCCTCGGCCTGCTGCTGAAGCCCGGTCGCGGCATGGTCGAAGACGCCAAGATTCCGGAGACGACGCCGGCCTGGATCAGCGAGCCGGAAATCCAGCACTACATCGAGACGTTCTCGCGTACCGGAATTGCGGGCGGCATCAACTGGTATCGCAACATAGACCGCAACTGGGAATTGAGCGCTCCGTGGCAGGATGCGAAGATCCACCAGCCGTCCTGCTTCATCGCGGGGGCGAAGGACCCGGTCATCACCGGCCTGATCGGCGCCAAGTCGCTGGAGACGATGGACGAGTTGCTGCCCGGCCTGCGAGCCAAGGTGATCATCGAGGGCGCAGGCCATTGGATCCAGCAGGAAAAGCCTGCGGAAGTGAACAAGGCGCTGATCGAGTTCATCAAGGGCTTGTGACGCCAGCCGCGTCTGCGGCCCTCTCGCGCTTGACGGGAAAGGGAGCGCATTAGGCGGGCGAAGAGGCGCGCGCCTGCCCCGCTCTGCTAGGCCTTGTCGCTCACTCCCGCGCTATCGAAGGTCGCCATGTCGCGCCAGCAGGCGAGCGCCGCCTGGATGATGCCGATCAACAGCGCGGCGCCGGAACCTTCGCCGAGCCGCATGCCGAGATCGAGCAGCGGTTTCTTGCCGAGCCGCCGCAACACTTCTGCGTGCGCCCCTTCCGCCGAAAGATGGCCGGCAATGCAATGGTCGAGCGCGCTGGAGTCCAGCGCGTGCAGCACCGCTGCGGCGGCGCAGACGACATAGCCGTCGAGAACGACCGGAACGCGCTCGACACGCGCGGCGAGAATCGCGCCGGCGATCGCCGCCATTTCACGACCGCCGAGACGGCGCAGCACTTCGAGCGGATCGCCGAGATGGTTGCGATGCAGGGCGACGGCGCGCTCGACCGCGTCGATCTTGCGCGCAAGGCCGGCATCGTCGACGCCGGTGCCGCGGCCGACCCAGTCGGAGGCCTGCCCACCGTAGAGCGCGTGATAGACCGCCGCCGCCGGCGTCGTATTGCCGATGCCCATTTCGCCGGGCGCGATCAGGTCGGCTCCGGCGATCGCCTCCATGCCGAAGGCCATGGTGGCGGCGCATTCGGCCTCCGTCATCGCAGCGTCCTGCGTGATGTCCTTGGTCGGGATTTCGAGCGCCATTTCGAAGACCTTGAGCCCGGCCCCGAAGGTCGCGCAGATCTGGTTTACGGCAGCGCCGCCCGCGCCGAAATTGGCGACCATCTGGGCGGTCACTTCGCGCGGATAGGGCGACACGCCCTGTGCGACGACGCCATGATTGCCCGCGAACACGACGACTGTCGGCCGCTCCACCGTCGGGGCCGCCTTGGCCTGCCAGGCGGCCAGCCATTCCACGATCTCCTCCAGGCGCCCGAGCGCGCCCGGCGGCTTGGTCAATTGGGCGTCGCGGGCGCGAACCGCCGCCAGCGCCTGTTCAGACGCCTCCGGCATCACGTCCAGGAGATTTCTGAAATCGTCAAAGGGTTTGCCGGTGGTCATGATCGGATCCGTCGCAATGTCGCGCTGCCTTAGACCGGGACGCGCCGAATGGAAAGCGGCAGGAACTCAGCCGCGACGCCCGCGTTCTGCCTCCTGCCATCCTGTGGAGAACTATGATGCGCTTTCTGCTCGGCCTCGTTTTCGGCGTTCTCGTCACTGTGGGCGCCGCCTATGTCCACGACAATGCGGTCCGCGCGCCCGACCAGCCGACAATCGTCAACTGGACGCAGCTCGACACGACGTTGCGACTGGTCCGCGATGACGTTTCGTCGGGCTGGGACAGGCTTTCGAGAGCCGCCCGATCCTGACGATTTGATCCAAGCGCCTTGCCGTTCTTGTGGCGATGCAGCATCTAGGGACCCATGTCCCTGCTCGACGACACTCGCGCCTGCCTCGCCTTCTGGTCGCGCCTGCCTGTAGGCCAGGCAGGTCCACTTCCGCCGTTGCGCACGGCCATCCGCGCACTGCCGCTTGCATCCATCGCAATCGCAGCGCCTGCCATTCTGGGGCTTGCGATCGCAAGCGGCTTCGGCCTGTCGGCCCTGACGGCTGCGCTCGTCGCCTTGGCGGTCCTTGTCGTGACCACGGGCGCCTTCCACGAAGACGGACTGGCCGATTGCGCCGACGCTCTTTCTGCCTGGACCGCGGATCGGCGGCTCGAGATCATGAAGGACAGCCGCAATGGCACGTTCGGCGGCCTGGCGCTGGTGTTTTCCGTGGGCCTGCGCGCTGCGGCGCTTTCTGCGCTGGCGCAGTCCTCGCTCGCCCTTGCCTGCCTCGTCATCTGCGCGGCCGCCGTCGTCTCGAGGGTGCTGGGCCTGATGCCGCTGGCGCTTTTGCCGCCGGCTCGCGCCGAGGGCGCCGGCCGCGCCGTCGGACCGCCTGACAGCGATTCGCTGCGTATCGCGATGGTCGGCGCACTGCTCTGCGC
>CAMFKC010000212.1 GCA_945956975.1 uncultured Methylocystaceae bacterium
TGCGTGCGACGAGCTCGCGCTGCACGGCGACGATCTCGTCTCGCGACAGTGGACAGGGCAGTTCGATTTCGCGCAGCGAGCGGTCGAGCCGCGCGAGATGAGCGGGATTGTCGACCAGCTTGCCGTCGAGAACGGCGCAGACTTCGTAGATGCCGTCGGCGAACAGGAAACCGCGGTCGAACACCGACACGCGGGCCCTTTCACGCGGAACATATGCGCCGTCGACAAATACGATCTCGGTCAAATCTTGCCCTCGCCTATGCCATTTCTGCGGCTCGACAGGGCCGCCGCCTTCGCGCACCATCAGCGCGAATGGGAGGAAAGCCTTGATCGAATTCTATTTCGACTGTTCGAGCCCGTGGACCTATCTCGCCTTCCATAACATTCCCCCGCTCGCGGCGGAATTCGGCGAGGAGATCGTCTGGAAGCCGATCCTGGTGGGCGGCGTGTTCAATGCGGTCAACCAGAGCGTCTACGCCTCGCGCGAAAATCCCGTGCCCGCCAAGGCGCGCTACATGCTGAAAGACCTCAACGACTGGGCGCGCCTGTCAGGCCTTTCGATCAAGATGCCGCCGAGCGTCTTCCCGGTGAACAGCGTGAAGGCGATGCGGGGCTGCATCTGGCTCTTGCCGCAAGGCAGAATGGTCGATTTCGCGACCGCCGCGTTCGAGGCCTATTGGGGGCGCGACGAGGACATTTCGAAGGACGATGTGCTCACGCGAATCTGCAAGGCCTCGGGCGTCGACCCCACGGCCTTCTTCGACGGGATCGGGCAGGCAGGCGTCAAGGACGCGCTGCGCGCCAACACCGATGAATTGATTGCGCGCGGCGGGTTCGGGTCGCCGACGATTTTCGTCGATGCCGACGACATGTATTTCGGCAACGACCGGGCGCCGCTGATCCGGGCGGCGCTGGAGCGCAAAGACTGAGGCCGATGAGGGCGGCGGGCGCGCGCGAGGGGTATGGCAGCGGGCGCGCTCCTGTCCCAGGGACAGACCAAGAGACTGGCGTATTTAAGACCAACACTTTAAAATCACACGACTTTCGGGCCCAGCGCGGGACAGGTTCCAGGCCCTCCCGGAGTTTCCGACCGCTTCATTCTCGCCATTTCACTCCCTCTCAGTCCTGCGGCCCCTCCTCTCCCTCATCTGCATTGCTGGGGTCTGTCGGCCCCGCTCCTTGCCAGCCGAACGTGTCGTTGTGAAAATCTACGATGGCAAGGTCGAACAAGCCGAATACCTCGGTTTTCAGGCTCTGGGCTGCGGCAAAGGCAAAAGCGTCGTCCATCGAAAAGACATCGCCTTGCACCTGGCGCCCGTAGACGGCGGCCGAGGCGATCGCCATCTCGTAGGAGATTGGCACGATGGTCGCGCCGATCTCGTTGATCAATCGCTCGACGATCGCGACCGCCTCGCTGACATTGATCTCGTGATGCTGACGCACCCCCCGCACCAGAGCAGACAGGGTGAGCGGCGTGATCGCTAAGTTTGAGGCCTCCTCGATCCGCTGAACGCAGCGCTCGAACTGAGGCCCGCCGCGCAGCAATTCAATCAATACGTCGGTCATCAGGACCACGGCTGATGATCCCGGCGCTTTTCCTCCAGTTCGCGCACGATCGGGCGCAGGCGCTCGGCGAGCGGTCGCCGGCTCCGCTCGGCGGCAAGAGCATTTTGACATGCGCGCCGGATTGCAGCGGCGATCGACTGGCCGGTCGCCTCGGCAAGCAGGCGTGCGGCCTGCTCGGCGTCCTTATCCTTGATGCAGTATGACATGGCGGTACCCTTCAATTATACCTAAGGTATATGAGCTATGGTACCAGTCAAGTTCGCCGCCGGTCTGTCGGCGCGCTGCGGCGATATTGGGCAAGCGCACGTGGCGGAGCGAAACGCGGGGCCCGCGCGGCGGCAAGGGTGCGTCCTTACCTTTAAAGACACCGCGCAGATTGGTGGGGCGCGCGAGGCGGCTAATGCCCGAAAGGCCGCGCAGGATGCGGGCTCCGGCCCGCCTGGAGCAGGACACACCCCAAGAGGATCGCGGGGCGCCGACAATGCGAACGACCCGCAAGCGGCAGTGTGAGACAGTGTGAGACTTCGGCGCGCGCAAGGCGGGGACCCACGGCAATTGCGCGGCATCGCAGTGTTCCCGCATGCGCGGCCCACGGGACGCCGAAGCACCTTGCCACAGCCCCCGCAAGGCCGATGCGACCTTCAAAATTGCGGCCTTGGCCAAGGGACGTCTCAGTGACGCCGGGGGCTAATGGAAGCGTCGCGACGTCGGTATGCCGCCTGCCGCGATCGGGCGGCGCCGGCCAGGACGTCGGGGTCATGGGACGCAACGCCCGTGCTTGCGCGAGGACGCGACACGACAGTAGCAACACGACAGCAGCAACACGACGGGTTCAAAGGGCGCGCTGTCTTTCCACGACAATCCGGGGACAGCGCGGGACGGCAGGGCAAGATTTCCAGCGCTCGCGTCGTCAAGGCGATTTTTTAAGACTGAGCCGACGCAGCGCTTGGCTGGACATCCACTGTCGAGCCTTGGCTACAGATGGCGGCGTCCGGCAATCCGATTGAATCGCAGCGCGCGGTTGCAGGGCGTTGAGAGCACAATCCAGCGCTTCGGTTGACACTGATCGCCTGCAATTGTGACCGCAACGACACAGCCTCAGGCAATGGTTGCTCGTGCCGCGCGGCGCGAAGTTGAAGGTATGTTCAGACCGATCTGAATTGCCTAGTTTGCGCGAGCGTGCCGCGTGTGCGGCCCGCAGGGTTCGCGCTTCTCAAATGGGAGCGGACCAACCGCGTATCGATCAGCTTCCCACAGAGAGATCCATGAGGCTCAAGACATTTACCCTGGCGCTCGCCGCCGCGACACTCGCGAGCGCAGCCTACGCAGCCGACCTGCCTTCGCGGAAAGTCGCGCCGGTCATGGCGCCCGCGCCAGTGTTCACCTGGACCGGCTTTACCGTCGGCGTGAACGCCGGCATCGGCTGGAACGCCGGCGGCGGCCAGAACGGCGCGCAGACCTTCCTCGGCATCGGCAGCAACGGCGCCCCGCTCGGCGTTGGCGTTCCCGGCCCTACGGCCGCCTGGACCAATGGCATGTCCTCGCCCATCGGCGTCCTCGGCGGCCTGACGCTTGGCTACAACTTGCAGGTTTCGCCGATGGTCGTCGCCGGCGTCGAGACCGACATCCAGCTCGCCTCGGTCCGCGGCGCCGGCGCCGCCGCCACGGTCGTTCCGGTCGGCGTGAACGGCATCATCGCGCATAACGGCGCGATCGGCGTCTCGCAGAAGACCGACTGGTTCGGCACCCTGCGCGCCCGCATCGGCGTCACGCCGTTCTTGCCGAGCTTGCTCGTCTACGCGACCGGCGGTCTCGCCTATGGCAACGTCAAGACCAACTTCCTGATGTCCGACACGTTCGCCATTGCTGTGCTCGGCAACGCGCTCTCCGGGAACGCGACCAAGCTCGGCTGGACGGCCGGCGCTGGCGCCGAATGGGCGATCACCCAGAACTGGTCGCTCAAGGGCGAGTGGCTCTATGTCGACCTCGGCCGCACGGCGCTCGCCGGCGTCAACGGTGAATTCGTCGGCCCGGCGCCCTTCCCGCTCTACGCTACGAACCAGAGCTACAAGCACAATTTCCACGTCGTGCGCGCCGGTCTGAACTATCGCTTCGGTGGCTTGGCCGGCCCGGTCGTCGCCAAGTATTGATCGCGTTCGATCTTACGCCCAAGCGGACTGAAAGCCCGGCTTCAGGTCGGGCTTTTTTTGGTGATCGACATTGCGCCGATCATGACAGCGCTGTTTAGCGGGCTGCGTCGGCAGACCTCGCCGCCGAATTCGTGGCAATTTGATTCCAGTCTCGGCGCCGCAACGAACTGACAGCGGGTAACATACGGAACGCGCTGCTCGAGGCGCTTCGTCGGCAATCTCGCCCGATCGCATCGTGATCGGCAATGAGCGGGCGCGGCGGAGGCGCTCTGCAGGAAAGTCAGACAGCATTGCGCTTGTGACGGGGCGCACAAAACTGTTGGAGAACGCGACCTACATTCGGGGGGGCGCCGCCGGCCGGCGGGCGCACGAGGAGATAGGTCCATGCGCAAGATCGCCACCGCCTGCAACATCTCGATCTTATCGGCTTGCATCGTAATTTGCGCCGCTGGCGCCGCCCACGCGGCGTCCGACAGCGGCGAGATTCGGCAAAACCTCACGTTGACCAAGGAGACGTGGAATTCGATCGACCTGCCGCAAGCCAATGTCCCCTCCGGAGCGCCCGCCCCTGTCCTCATCAACATCGACGTCCCCGTCCAGCTGCCACCGACCGTGACAGAGGCCTGCACCGTACTGTCGCAAGTCGTGGTCGACGGCACGCCCGTGGGCTTGCAGACCATTTCCGTCGTGCCGGACCACAGAACGCTTTCGATCCGCGAGGCCAGGCAGATCCGCTTGGCGCCCGGCGCCCATACCGTCGCAGCGCAGCTCTATCCGGAATGCGAGGGCGCAACTGTTATGTATACGACGTGGCCGGGCGGGGTCTGGGGCGGCAATTACAGCTATCTCGTCATGCCCTAAGCATGCTCTTGCCTGGCTCGGCAGCGCCAAAGCTTTACGGAGTCCAGCGCTCGTGCCGGGCGTGACAGCGTCAGTGGCAAGGCGATGCGACGCGGGACAGGCGCGGTCGGACCCGGCAACATTGTGTTCGGCTGGAATTAGCGGTCGCGGCGAGAATGTCCCAAATCATGTCGGTAGTCGCCAGGCGACATACGATCGGCTCGTCGTCGGTTTGGTCGGCCGGCCGGCGCAGGACATTCAGCATAAACAAGGGCGAGTTGCATCGAACATGACAGCCCGCCGCATCGCGGCCGGCCACAAATTCTCGTTCGGCGACCTGCGAGCTCAGGTCCGAACCTATAGAAGTGTTGGCATGATCAGCGCTTTGTGATTCACGACTTCCGAAAGGAAGCCGGGATCAACCGCGATCAATTGTCGCTGACGCACACGCGGTTGTCGAGATCGAACCACATTTGCCGACAAATAGGATCGTCGCATGATCAGCGGCATCGTGCACGTGCTGAAGTCGGGTAGCTGCTGGTCAATGCGCCACCCGAACACGGGCCGCGCAAGACGCTCTATAACCGCTTCGTCCGGTGGGCGGGAAAGCGCGTTTGGACGGATGTATCCCACGCGCTCGCACAAGCCAGCGATCCGCCCGCGCAGGATCTGATCGATAGCTCCGCCGTCAAAGCGCATCGCTCTGCGGCTGGAGGAAAAGGGGGGCGCAAAATCAGGCCATCGGTCGCTCGCGCGGCGGTCGTACAACGAAGATCCACGCTGGAGGACACTGCCAAGGCCACGCCGCTGTCCTATGTGGCGCTGCGCTATTTCAACGTCGCCGGCGCAGACCCGAAGGGCCGCTCCGGCCAGTCGACGCC
>CAMFKC010000213.1 GCA_945956975.1 uncultured Methylocystaceae bacterium
CTTTCTCATCAAGCTAGTGATCGAGCCGTGGATGGAGGGCGTGAGCAAGCGCACGAACGGCGCCGTCGCCTTCGAACATTATCCAGCCCAGCAGCTCGGCAAGGCCGCCGACATGCTGCGGCTTACCCAGACGGGCGTCGCCGACATCGGCTATGTCGCGCCGGCCTATGCGGCCGAGAAGATGCCGGTGTCCGAAGTCGCAATGCTGCCGGGCGCGTTCGAACACACCTGCCAGGGCACGCTTGCATACTGGAAAGCGGCGCGCAGCGGCGTGATCGCGGAACAGGATTACGACAAGAACCAGATCCGCCTGCTGATCGCCGTCAGCCTGCCGCAATACCGCATTTTCACCGTCAAGGCGCCGGTGCGCGACAGCGGCGATGTGACAGGCCTCAAGCTGCGCTCCACAGGCGGGGCGCAAGATCTCACCTTGCGCGCAATCGGCGCCGTTCCCGTGCGGATGGCTGCGCCTGACGCATACGAATCGCTGTCGCGCGGGACGATGGACGGTCTGCTGTTTCCGCTGGAAAGCGTCGTCGCCTACGGCGCCGACAAGCTCGTGAAATATGCGACCGACGGGATCGGCTTCGGCAGTTTCGTCGTCGCCTATTCGATCAGCGACGCGGCATGGAAGAAGCTGCCGCCTGACGTTCAGAAGGCAATGGTCGATAGCGCCGAAGAGGTCGTTCCCAAAGCCTGCGCGCAGATCCAGAAGGCGGAAGAAGAGACCAAGGCGCGGCTCGCCGGTGCGGGCATGACCTTCGAGGCGCTGCGGCCCGAGGCGCGCGCGAAGTTCGCCGACCAGATGAAGGGCGTCGCCAAGGCCTGGGCCGAGCAACTCGATGGCCGCGGACGGCGCGGCTCGGATGCGCTGGCCGAATATACGAAGCTGATTGCCGCGACGCCGGCGAAGTAGCCGATCTCACGGGGCGGGAGGGCGCGTGGTCACTTCACTGTTCAAGGCGCTCGGCGTTGTCGACCGGATCACGGCGACGATCGGCACGATCTTTCTGTTCGCGATCATGATCGTCGTCTTCGGCGACGTCGTGATGCGCTATCTCTTCAACAGCCCGTTCTCATGGGCGTACGACCTGATCGCGCTGTATCTGATGGCAGGCGTTTTCTTTCTCGTCCTTTCCGACGCCTATGCAGCGCATGCGCATGTCAACGTCGACATATTGCAACAGCGCCTCCCGCCCTTCGGCATTCGCCTCACCGAGATGATCACCTGCGCGGTTGGAATCGCCGTTTTCGCGCTCATCGCTTGGTTTGGCTGGCAGAGAGCTGCGGACAGCTTCCGCGCTGGCGACGTGATGGCCGGCGCAATCCCCTGGCCCATGTGGCCCTCGCTCGCGCTTGCGCCCTTCGGCGCGACACTGCTGGCGTTGCGGCTGTTGGCGACCTTCATCGGCAACCTCCTGTCGCTTGCGACGGGCCGCGACCTCGTGCCGCTGCCTGCGTCGCACGTAAGCGGAGAAGGCGGAACCTTCGAATGATCGTTCTTCTCTGCCTCGTCATTCTCTTTGGCCTGCTGGCGATCGGCACGCCCGTCGGCTTCGCGATGGCCGGCGCAGGCTCTCTTGGCCTCTATCTTACCGGCGGCATGCCGATGTTGAGCGGCATCCTCCAAACGGCGCCCTTGTCGTCGGTCACGTCCTACGAACTCATCACCATTCCGATGTTCCTGCTGATGGCGGAATTCGTGTTGATGAGCGGCATCGCCGACGACCTCTTCCGCGCCACCGCCGCCTGGGTCGGCCGCATTCCCGGCGGGCTTGGCATGGCGACGGCGCTGGCCGGCGCCGGCTTCGGCGCGATCTGCGGCACGTCGACGGCGTCAGCCGCGACGCTGTCCTCAACCAGCCTGCCGGCCATGCTGAAGCAAGGCTACGAGCCGAAGATGGCGGCCGGCGTCGTCGCCATTTCCGGCACGCTCGCCATGCTGATCCCGCCGTCGGTCGCGCTCGTCATCTACGGGCTCCTGGCGGAGGTGAACATCGGCGCGCTGCTGATCGGCGGCGTCTTGCCGGGCATCGTCGTCACCATCACCATCATGGCGACCGTGTGGTTCCTTGCCTGGCAGGATCCTTCGCGCGCGCCCGCCGGGCCCCGCGTGTCCTTCGCCGAGAAGTTCCGGATGCTGCGCATCGTCGGGCCCATGCTGGTGCTGTTCGGCATGGTCACAGGCGTCATCTATTCCGGCATCGCCTCGCCGACGGAAGCGTCCGCGCTCGGCGCCTTCTGTGCCTTCTGCCTGACGATCTGGATGCGCAAGATGTCGCTTCCGGGCCTGCGCCGCGCCTTGCTGCGCGCCGCGCATGGCACCTGCATGATCTCGATGATCCTGCTCGGGGCCTACATCTTCGGGTATTTCTTCACGCTCGCGCAGGTCACGCAGAGCCTGGTCGCCTGGGTGGGCAGCCTCGAAGTCTCGCGCTGGATCATCCTCACGCTGATCTTGTTCGGCTACATCGTGCTCGGTTCCTTCATGGACCAGATCGCGATACTCGTCCTGACCGTGCCGATCGTGCTGCCGCTCATCAAATCGCTCGGCTACGATCCGCTGTGGTTCGGCGTGATCAAGATCGTGACGGCGGAAGTCGGCATGATCACGCCGCCGGTCGGGCTGAATTGCTATGTCGTCGCGCGCTATTCAGGGAGGCCGGTGTCGGAGGTCTTCCACGGCACGATGCCGCATTTCTTCGCGCATCTCGTCGCCATCGCGATTCTCGTCGCGCTGCCGGACATCATCCTCTGGCTGCCACACAAGATGGGTTACTAGACATTGAGGGAGAGACACATGACGTCGCGCGCGGGCCTCGGCCTTCTTGCAGGATGCTTCTCAATTGCGGCGTCGTTCGCCAGCGCCCAGGACAAGATCACCTTGCGCCTCGCAGACACGCTGCCGAACGGCCACGTCATTCACGAACTTGCCGGGAAGCCCTTCGCCGAACTCGTCACCAAGCTGACGAACGGGCAAGTGCAGTTCCAGCACTTTCCGGCCGAACAGCTCGGCAAGGCGAAGGACATGGCGCAGCTCACTGTCGCGGGCGTCGCGGATGTCTCCTACATCGTGCCATCCTATTCTTCGGACAAATATCCGTTGACCGCTGCCGCAGAACTGCCGGGCATTTTCGAGACGCAGTGCCAAGGCTCGCTGGCCTATTACAAGATCTCGCACAACGGCGGGATTCTCGAGACAAAGGAATTCCTGCCGAACGGCCTGCGGCCTCTTGTGACGATCGCCCTGCCCGCCTATCAGATCCAGCTCGGCAATCCGCGCCCGATCAACTCGGCGGCCGATCTCGCAGGTCTCAAGATCCGCACCGCCGGCGGCGCCATGGACCTGATGATGCGCGCGATCAAGGGCGTGCCCGTCCGGATGTCGGCGCCTGAAATCTACGAGGCGATCACCCGAAACACGATCGATGGCATCGTGCTCTCGTATCAAAGCTCGGTGTCTTACGATCTCGGCAAACTGCTGAAATCCGGCACCGTCGGCATGAATTACGGGACGGCCGTGTTTATCTACGGCATCGGCGAGAACAAGTGGAAATCGCTACCGGACAATGTGCGCAAGGCTATGACACAGGCCGGTGAGCAGGTGACGCGCGAAGGCTGCAAGCGCTTCGAGGAAGGCGAGAAGGCGGCCGCCGAGAAGATCAAGAGCGCCGGCATGAAGGTGATCGCGTTTTCCGACGCGGACAAGAAATTCTTCAACGACGCATTCGCCGGCGTCGCCGATGAATGGTCCAAGGAAACCGACAAGCGCGGCAAGCCTGCGACCGAGACCCTCAAGGCGTTCAAGGCGGCGCTGGAGCCGGTGCGCTGACTGACGAAACGCATCGGCTGTCGCGCAGGGGCCCGCTGGACGGGGTCAAAATCATCGACCTGACGTCCGTGATGATGGGCCCTTACGCCACCATGATCCTCGCCGACTACGGCGCGGACGTCGTGAAGGTGGAAAGCCCCGAAGGCGACATCGTGCGCGCCATACCGCCGATGAAGAATCCCGGCATGGGCGCAATGTTCTTGCAGGGCAACCGCAACAAGCGCTCCATTGCACTCGACCTCAAGACGCGCGCGGGCCGCGATGCGCTGCTGCGGATTTCAGCTTCCGCCGACGTCTTCGTGCACAACGTGCGCCCCGCCGCAATGGCGCGGCTGAAACTCGGATCGGACGACCTGCTTGCCTGCAATCCTCGGCTCGTCTACGCGAGCCTGCATGGTTTCGGCGAGAGCGGCCCCTATGCAGGCCGCCCCGCGTATGACGATCTGATCCAGGGGATGACCGCGCTGCCCGCGCTGGTCGGCCAGATCACCGGCGAACCGCGGTACGCGCCAGCAACGCTGGCCGACCGTATCGTCGGTTTGAACGCCGTGCACGCCATCCTTGCCGCGCTCATCCATCGCGACAGGACGGGCGAAGGACAGGCGATCGAAATTCCGATGTTCGAGACGATGGCGCAATTCGTGCTCGGCGATCACATGTCCGGCCGGACGTTCGAGCCGCCGATCGGCCCGGCTGGCTACTCCCGCCTGCTGACGGAGCATCGGCGGCCCTATCGCACGCGGGATGGCCATGTCTGCGTGCTCATCTACAATGACAAGCACTGGTCATCCTTCTTCGGGGCCTTGGACGACGGTCGGCCGGAGGCGCAGGATCCGAGGTTTCGCAGCCTCTCCGGGCGCGTCGCGAATTACGCGCTCGTCTACGAATGGCTTGCCGCGCTCATCGCCACGCGCACGACAGGCGAATGGCTGGCCTTTTTCGAGAAGGCTGACATACCCGCCGGACCGCTGAACGATCTCGACGCGCTGATCGACGATCCGCATCTGGCCGCGGTCGGCCTCGTTCGGATGGTCGAGCACCCGAGCGAAGGCGCGCTGAGAACGGTCGGTCCCGCCGCGACCTGGAGCAGGACGCCGCCCTGCATCAGCACGCCGGCGCCGCAACTGGGCGAGCACACGCTCGCGATCCTGCGCGAGGCGGGATTCGACGACAGCGAGATCGAGGGACTAAAGCGCGAAGGCGCGCTCCCGACCGCGACACGCGAAGGAAGCTGACCGACAAGGCTTCAGCGCGTCGCGGCGAAGGCTTGGCCTGCAGGCGCCTAAGCCCAGTTCGGCTTGCGCTTCTCTAGAAACGCGGTGAGGCCCTCGCGGAAATCTTCGGATTTCACGCAGAGGATCTGGTTGCGATCCTCCATGGCGACGACCTGTTCGATGGAGCCGGCGTCGACGCTCATGTTGAGGCATTCCTTCGACAGGCGCAGCGCGAGCGGCGCGGTCAGGAGGAGGTCGTCGACATAGGATTGCGCGGCCTTTTCGAGATCGGCCTCCTCGACGATTTCCGACACGAGGCCAACGGCGAGCGCGCGCTGCGCCTGGATGA
>CAMFKC010000214.1 GCA_945956975.1 uncultured Methylocystaceae bacterium
GCACAGCACCATGCGCACGTTGGGCATGCCGTCCGCGTCCACAGTCGCCAGCGCCATCGCGTCTGGATCATTGATTTCCTTGGCCCTCGCCTCCGCGAGCCATTGCTCGAACAGGGCGAAGGGTTCGTCAGCCTCCGTAAAGTCACCGGCCGTTAACTGCTCTGAGGGATGATCCATGGCGGTTCCTTGTATCACGGCGGAACAGAGTGCGTAGCCCCCGGCGTCCATTTGCGGTTCTTCATATAGCGCGCGCCCGCGCTCCTGCGCAGGCGGCGGCTTTCGCCGCCCTGTGCGCCCTGGGGCTCGGCGGCTGCTCGCTGTCGCTGCCGATGATGGGGTCGGCCACCGGCGTCGGCGTCGATCGCGAACCGACCGGGACGATCGCCAAGGCATCGGTCAAGAAAACCGCGATGTCATCCGACATGATCTCGCCGCTTTCGCACAATCTCGATGTGGAGGACTGGCGGCGCGCCCGCGCCGCGCTGGCGACCGCGCTCGATCCGCAAGGCAATGGCGCGACGGTTGCGTGGGACAATCCGCAATCCGGCCGCAAGGGCGCGTTCATTCCCGTCGCCGCGCCCTATCCGGTCGATGGCCAGGTCTGCCGGGCTTTTATCGCGAAGATCGAAGGGGCCGAGGCGAGGGAGAGCGTGCAGGGCTCGGCCTGCCGCACCGGCGGCACCGACGACTGGAACGTGCAGGACGTCAGGCCCTTCCGGCAGAGCTAGGCGCGCGTTCCGAGGTCGTTCGCCAGCGCAGCCGCGTCTGTCAACGGCAATCCGCAGACCATGCCACGGCAGACGTAGGCTGCGGCCTTGCCCCCCACCGGCGTGCGGCCATGCGCGGGACTGCTTTCGGGCCAGTCGGCGCCGTCTTTCGTGCGCAGCACACAGGTCGCGGGATCGGGAGACGCCAGCGCGACGCGCAGCAGCCCATCGGCGCCCGCCTCCCCCGCAAGCACGACGACAGCCGCGCGCTCGAGCATGTCCGCAGCGGCGAGCAGCGTCGGGCTCAGCGCCAGTGCGGCGCCCGCGCCCGAGAAGGCGAGGATCAGCTTTTCGCAGCTTGTTCGCCAATGCGCATCGCCGGTCAGATGCCAAAGTCGCGCGAAGGCCTCCGCCATCAGGCCGAGGCCCGAGGGCGTCGCATTGTCGCGCGCGTGGCGCGGGCGCGCCACCGGCACGTCGGCCGCGCCAGCCGCCGTGATGAACAGGCTGCCGTCGGCGTCGCCGAACAGATGCTGGGCCTCCAGCGCGGCGCCTTCGGCCTTCTCGAGATAGAGGCGCTCGCCTGTCGCCTCGAACAGCGCGAGCGCGGCGAGCGTGAAGGCGGCGTAGTCGTCGAGCTGGCCGATGGCCGAGACGCGTCCGCGCCAGGCATGGGCGAGGCGGCTGTTGTCTTCGCGGGCGGTCCGGTCGATGAAGCGGAAGGCGCTCTGCGCCGCCTCCAGCCAGGCCGGCTGATCGAAGACGACCGAGGCGCGCGCGAGCGCCCGGATCATCAGCCCGTTCCAGTCGACGAGAATCTTGTCGTCGCGCGCGGGCTTTTCGCGTTTCTCCCTGATGTCGAATAGCTTCGCGCGGCTCGTCGCAAGCGCGCGCTCCGCAGTTTCGTCACCATAGGGCGCAACGCGCCGCAGCACGTTGCGGCCTTCCCAATTGCCGCCGTCGCGCACGTCGTAGGCGACGCAGAAGGCGTCCGCCTCGTCGCCGAGCGCGGCGCGGATTTCAGCGGCCTGCCATGTGTAGAACAGGCCTTCCTCGCCCTCCTGGTCGGCGTCCTGCGCCGCGGCAAAGGCGCTGTCGCCTTCGTTGTCGGCCGGCCCGCGCATTTCGCGCAGCAGCCAGCCGACGGTATCCTGCGCGCGTTCGGCATAGAGGCGCGAGGCCTCGGCGGCGTGAGTCAGCGCCAGGAGATCGAGGATCTGCGCATTGTCGTAGAGCATCTTCTCGAAATGCGGCACGTGCCATTCGGCATCGACTGAATAGCGCGCGAAGCCGCCGCCGAGATGATCATAGATGCCGCCCTCGCACATGCTCGTCAGCATGTGGCGCACCGCGTCGTCGAGATCGGCGCGGCCCGTGCGGCAATGCTCCTGCCAGAAGAAGCGGAAGATCGGCGCGTTAGGAAATTTCGGCGCATCGCCGATGCCGCCATGCGTGAGGTCGACCTGCGCGAGCAGCGCGCCGGCGAACTGCTGGAATTGCTGCGGACCAAGCGGCGGCCCGGGCGTCGTCGCGGAGAGTTCCGCCAGATGCTCGGTCAGCGCCTTGCCGTTCTTGGCGACCGTATCGCGTTTCTCGCGCCAGGCGGCGTGAACCGCGTTGAGCACTTGAGGAAATGACGCGCGGCCCCAGCGTGGCTCCGGCGGAAAGTAGGTGCCGCCCCAAAAGGGCGCGCCATCGGGCGCGATGAACATGGTGAGCGGCCAGCCGCCCTGCTGGCCAAGCGCATGCAGCGCGCTCATGTAGATGTGGTCGATGTCCGGCCGTTCCTCGCGGTCTATCTTGATATTGACGAACAGCCTGTTCATCAGGCCTGCGATCTCGGGGTTCTCGAAGCTCTCGTGCGCCATCACGTGGCACCAGTGGCACGCGGCGTAGCCGATCGACAGCAGGATCGGCTTGTCGAGTTCGCGCGCCTCCTCCAAAGCGGCATGACCCCAGGGCCGCCAGTGCACGGGATTGTCCGCGTGCTGGAGCAGGTAGGGCGAGGTCTCGCGGGAGAGGAGATTTGCGGCAGGAAGCATTGGGGCAAGATAGCGCTTGCGCGGAAGGCGTCCATCATCCGCTTTAACCGCCGTGTCGCGGCGCTATCTATGCCGTCATCGCGAACGGCGAAGGCGGCGCGCCGCCTTAGCGACGTGGCGATCCTTCCCTAAGCCTGCAAAGATGTGCGGATGTATCGCCACGTCGCTGCGCTTCTCGCGATGCCGATTACAGGAGTCCCGCCCATGTCCACGCTGCACGACATCGACCCGCAATCCGGCGATTCCGCGTCCTGCGACGCCGTCGACATGGTGATCGTGCCGCGCGCGCACGATATCGGCGACGGCTTCATGGTGCGGCGCGCCCTGCCCTCGGCCGGCAAGCGCATGGTCGGGCCATTTATTTTTCTGGACCAGATGGGCCCGGCGACGCTTGCGCCCGGCAAGGGCATCGACGTGCGCCCGCATCCGCACATCGGGCTCGCCACCGTCACCTATCTTTACGAGGGCGAGATCATGCACCGGGATTCGCTGGGCTCCGCGCTGCCGATCCGGCCCGGCGAACTCAACTGGATGACGGCGGGCAGCGGCATTGCGCATTCCGAGCGGTCAGGCAGCGATTGGCGCACGCAGGGCGGCACGCTGTCGGGCCTGCAGCTCTGGGTGGCGCTGCCGCAAGCGCATGAAGAGACCGCACCCGGATTCGAACATTATGATTCAGCGGCCATGCCCATCGTGAACGATCGCAGCGTCGAAGCGCGCATCATCGCGGGCAGCGCGCTTGGCGCGCGCTCGCCGGTGAAAACATTCGGCGACACGATATTCGTCGACTTCAATCTCGCGCAGGGCGCGAGCGCGCCCGTCGACGCCGCGAACGAGGAACGCGCGCTCTATGTCTTCTCCGGCGCGATCGACATCGGCGGCGACACGTTCGAGGCGGGACGCCTCGTCGTGCTGAAGCCCGGCGTGACCATCAAAGTCACGGCGACGGCGCCCGCACGTTTCGCGCTGGTCGGCGGCGAGACGGCGGACGGACCGCGCTATATCTGGTGGAATTTCGTCTCTGCGCGAAAGGAACGGATCGAGCAGGCCAAGGCCGACTGGGCGGCGGGCCGCTTTGCTACCGTTCCCGGCGAGACGGAGTTCATCCCGCTGCCCGAATGAAGGCAAGGCTCTCGTCGAAACGCAGGTCGAGCGGGCGGCCGCGGCTGATCGCCTCGAGGCGGGCGAAACGCATGGCGGCCGACAGGTCGCCGAACACGCCGCCGATGCGGCCCTGCTGCTCGGTGACGACGAAGGACGCGCCCTGTCCGCGGCTGACGCGGAAGGAGAGGGGGTTCGAGGCGTCCTGAATACGGGTATCCATCTTTCTGGTCTTTCCAATTCGCCGGCCCAATGCCGACAGTGAAGCTTTCGCATGTGGCGCATGAACGTGTGATGAGCGACCACGCCCCAATTCAGCCGGAAACCAGGCAATCTCGCGGCGCCATTCCGCACATTGCGGGGCGCGCCGCCCGCATGCTTAGCTTTTGCGCAGGGAGACCCTGACCATGCGCACCGGACCAAAGAACCTCATCACCGACGTCGCGGGCCTTAGCATCGGCAATGCGCAGGACGCGAAGGTCGCGAGCGGCGTCACCGTGGCGCTGTTCGACACCGAGGCCGTGGCGTCAGTCTGCGTGACGGGGGGCGCCGCTGCCGCGCGCGACATCGAGTGCCTGGCGCCGGAAGCGACAGTCGATTCGGTGCACGCGATCCTTCTGTCCGGTGGCTCCGGCTTCGGGCTGGACGCGGCCAGCGGCGCGCAGGCCTGGCTGCGCGAACGCGGGCGCGGCGTGGTGTTCGGGCGGGCGGTCATCCCGATCACGCCGCAGGCGATCTGCTTCGACCTCATCAACGGCGGCGACAAGGACTGGGGCCGCTACCCGCCCTATCGAGAACTCGCCTACGACGCCTGCGAAAACGCGGGCGACACGTTCGCGCTCGGGACGGCGGGCGGCGGCTATGGCGCGACGACCGCCGACCTGAAGGGCGGGCTCGGCTCGGCCAGCGTGGTGACGTCGGCGGGCCACACGGTGGGCGCGATGGTCGTGGTCAACGCCATCGGCTCGGCGGTCATGGGCGGCGGCCCGCATTTCTGGGCGGCGCCGTGGGAGATCGGCGACGAATTCGGCGGACTCGGCTCGCCGAAACACGCTTCGACCGACCTTGCATGGAAAGGCCGTCCCCTGACGCCCGCCACCACGATCGCGATGGTTGCGACGGACGCGAAACTGAGCAAGCCGCAGGCGCGACGACTCGCCATTGCGGCGTCGGGCGGCAAGTCGAAAGGGCTGCGCCTCGCCCATGCGCTGTTCGATGGCGACACGGTGTTCGCAGCCTCGACGGGGCGCCGGCATTTGCGCGACCCGGCCACAGAGATCATTGAGATCTGCGCGCTCGCCTCCGACTGCCTCGCGCGCGCCATCGCGCGCGGCGTACATGCAGCGACCGCCCTGCCCTTCGCGGGAACCGTGCCTGCGTGGCGAGATCGTTTCGGGGCGTAGGCGCCGGTAAAAATCCATTCAGATTTTACGCGAATTCAAATCAAGCTCGCGGCAAGCTCGATTCAAAGGCAATTCAAATTGTAGCCATTGGCGCGCAATGGTCCCGATTAACCGGCGCCAGCC
>CAMFKC010000215.1 GCA_945956975.1 uncultured Methylocystaceae bacterium
CATCCCCGGCCGCCACGCGATCGTGTGCAACGGCCGCCGCCTGCCGATGACCGGCACGGGCGTCTCGGGCGAGGCGGTCGCTGGCGTGCGCTTCAAGGCGTGGCAGCCGGCGGAAGGCCTGCATCCCACGATCCCCGCGCAGGCGCCGCTCACCTTCGACATCTACGATCTCTGGAACGGGCGCTCGCTCGGCGGCTGCGTGTATCATGTCGCCCATCCCGGCGGGCGCAATTACGAGACCTTTCCGGTCAATTCCTACGAAGCGGAGGCTCGTCGCCTCGCGCGTTTCCAGGATTTCGGGCATACGCCGGGCAACAGCGCCCCGCCGCCGCCTGAGACGACCGGCGAATTCCCGCTGACGCTGGACCTGCGCCGTCGACTTCCATCCCAATAGCTTAGGTCAAGCGATTTTTAACCATAGCCGGGCGATCATGGTTAACCGAACCTGAGACCCCGGGGTTGAAGACATGCGCATGTTCAGCGTCGTTATTTGTTCCGCGGCGCTTCTAGCCGGAGGCTGTGCGAAAAAGGCGAACGACATCCAGGCCACCTACCAGGATCCCCGCCGCTTCGACAATTATCTCTGCCATCAGCTGCGCGACGAGGCGGAGCGCACCGCGCGCATCGCCGGCGAGGCCTTCGATGAGCAGAATTCCAAGAGCTCGGTCGCCGGCGTCGTGACCGTGCCGAAATCCTGGTTCCGCACAGGCGATTCGAGCGATGTCGTCGTGGCGCGCGCCAAGGGCGATATGGAGGCGATAGAGCAGGCCAGCGCGAAGAAGAATTGTGGCCCGCTGTTCCGGGCGGGAACCGACGGCGCTCCGCCGCAGTTTACCGGCGGCAAGCCGCTGGTCGCGGGGCCGGGCGCGACGAAGTCGATTTACAATCAGCCGCGCATCTGAACCCGGGCGGCGCACCACGCCGGAGGGACCAATGGGCGACAAACATTCGATCGACGAAGCGCGCGCGCGCCTTCTTGCAGCCGGGGCGGATCAGAAGGACCTCGACTGGTTCGACACGTTGGGCTGGAACGACGCCCACACGCCGCCGATCGCCAGCGACGCCGACGCTGCCGAATTCAAGCGTCGGGAGGAAAAGCTGAATGCTGCGGTGGCGCACCTGTCGTTTCCCGAGCGGGCAGAGTCCCCGGAGGGCAAGCTGGCGGCAGCGATAGGCGCGCGCGTCGCCGACTGGAGCGATCGCGACGAGAACGATTGAAACCTCTGCAATTCTTGCAAGTCCATCAATGTTTCAGCAGCGGGCGTAACGAAGTCGCAGGGTTTGGCTTTTATCATCCCTTGATTACTTCAGCGCCCGCGCCCCTGCGCGCCGGCAGAGGGCTTCGTATGAAGGCGGCAATCACCCGGTTCCTGAAGTGCCGCGCCGGCGCGTCCGCGACCGAATACGGCCTTCTCGCTATGGGCATGGCCGCTTTCATCCTGGCCGCCTCACGCCTGGTCGGCACGGCGCTGAGCACGGTCATGACACGCCTGGCCGAGAGCGCGCTGACGTAATCGCAGGCTACGCGTAGCTGTCTCGCGCCAGCGGGGTCCAGGCGTCACCGATCAAACCGCCGATTAATCCCTCGCCGCATGCGATCGCCCGCGAAGCTTCCGGGTCCGCAGTCTTCAGCACGACGCCCGCGCCGTGCTGGTAGAGAACGCGTGGAATTGCAAACAGGCCACGACCCACAGACGGGTCGAGCCGTCCCCCGATGCTGATCGACCCCTCGTCGCGCGCCTGGCGCATCAACAACTGCAGGACAGCCTCCTCAGCCCGCGGCCGGATGACGATTTGCATGACCTCGGCGCGCTGCCTGTCGTCGGTTACACAGGCGCATACGCCCGCAAGTCCGCCTGAACTGTCGCGCGCCTCGTACAGCGTCACCGATCGCGCGGCTTCGCGTTCGCCGGCGAAATTGAAAAGCCATGCGAGGTCGCTCGCACTCCAGTCGGGCGCGAGCCGGTAGCGCTGCGTCAGGTCGGCAAGCCCTTGCGCAAATCGCGCGACGGGCACGATTTCGATGCGCCAGCCTTTCGCATCGGACACGCCGCTGCGGCGCGCAAGTCGTCGCGCCGCCCGTTCGCATGCGCGCGCTGCGCTGATGGCGGCCGGCGGCGTCGCCACCCCCATCGCGCCAGCGGCCGAAACAAGCCCGCTTGCCGCGAAGTTGAGAGGCTTGAGCCAGCGAAGACTTTGAAGGGCTGCGAATTCCGTGTGCATGTTGGACTGGAATCCGATCGACAGGCGACTGGTCGTGTCCGAAATCGTGAGCATGTGCCGTCGGGCCAGATGCGCGCGCGCCAGCGCAACCGCCGCGCGGGAATCACGCGCGGCCTCATCGATCATCCAGGTGCTGATGATGGAGCCGGCGCCCGGCTTGCCTTCGAACCGCAAGCGCACGGGCGAAATGCCGAGAAACCCGGAAAGCCGGCCGTCCGGCGTTTCGTGGACGAGGCTCGATGTCGCCTCGTCGTAGTGCGGATGATCGAGAAAGAAATCCGCGAGATGTTTTTCCAGGCGAGGGGACTGCGCGTTTGAGCGCCCCCTGAAATTTCTCAGAAACATCGACGAGATGCGCGGGAGGTCCTCGCGCGCGAGGTTTCGCACGCCGCCGTGTAGCAGCGCCGGGCCTGGGAAACGCGGAGGTTTCCAGCCTGCGTTCATCGCGCGTGATGCTCCATTTAAGCCTTTGCCCGCTCAGTGACGGGCGTCATCGCAAACTACCCATCTGAGTGGACGCCGCGAGCGCAAGTGAAGATTAAGGTTTCCAGCGCCGCGCCCGTTTCCTTAATTTACCCTTAACGTTGAAAGCCGAAGCGATTCCGGCGAACCGTCCTATATCCAGTTCTGCGCCGCTGATCGCGCGAAGAGGAAATCACGGACACGATGCGTTTGCTCGGCATCCATAGGCTGCATCACCGAAAGGGCGGCGCGGAGGGCGTGCACCTGGACCATCTCGCGCTTTTTCGCGAGCGCGGCTGGGACTGTGCGGAATTTGCGATGGACCATCCCGACAACGAGCCGTCGGAATGGAGCGCTTATTTTCCCGACCGCTTCGAGCCGCCATCGGGCGCGGCGGGGCTCGCATCGTTGCCCCGCTTCTTCCATTCGGGCGAAGCGCGCGAAAAATTCACGCGGCTCCTGGACGATTTCAAACCCGACATCATCCATGCGCACGGCGTCTATCACCATCTCACCAACGCCATTTTGAAACCGGCCCGTGAACGTGGCGTGCCGATGGTTTACACGCTGCACGACTACAAGCTCATCTGCCCGGCCTATCATTTCTATACGGAGAAGACCGGCGTCTGCGAACAGTGCCGCGGCGGCAGGCAATGGAAGTGCCTCGTCAACCGCTGCACGCACGGCTCGCTCGCGATGGACGCGCTGTATGCGCTCGACGGCTTCGTGCAATGGCGCGTCGGCGCACTGCGCGACACGGTCTCGCGCTTCATCGGACCCGCGCGCTTCATCGTCGACAAATTCGCCGAACACGGGTTCGCGCCGCAGAAGCTGCGCTACATCCCCAACTTCTTCGAAAGCGCAGATGATGCGCCGGTGGATCCTGCGACCGTTGCGGCGTTGCGCGCGCAATACGGCCGCCATGTCCTCTTTTTCGGCCGCCTCTCGGCGGAGAAGGGCGTTGATTTCCTCATCGACGCCTGCTCGCAGGCCGGCGTGCCGTTGGTGATCGTAGGCGACGGCCCGAAGCGCGCCGAGCTCGAGGCCCGCGCCGCGGCGCGGGGCGGAGCGTGCGCCTTTCTCGGCCATCTCAAGGGCGCGACGCTTTGGGCGCATGTCGAAGCGGCGAGCCTCGTCGCCCTGCCGTCGGTCTGGTACGAGATTGCGCCCAAGAGCATTCTGGAGGCGCAGGCGCGCGGCAAACCCTGCCTCGTCACCACCATCGGCGGCCTGCCCGAGATGGTCGAGGACGCCGCGACCGGCTTTCTCGCCGCGCCGTCCGACCTCGCCTCTCTCACCGCCGCGCTGCGCCGCGCTTTCGCTCTGGACGATGAGGCGCTTGCCGGCATGGGCGAGATGGCGCGTCGCGTGGCGACGACGACCTTCACGCGCGAGCGCTACTATCGCGAGATGACCGCGCTTTACGCCGAATTGTCTCCGACGATCGCCGCGCACGTTGCGCGCGAGGCGCTTCCAGCATGATCCGCGATTTCGCCGCGACGCCGGACGAGATGCGATACGGAATCTGCATCGTCGGGTCCGGGCCGGCGGGAATTACGCTCGCGCTCGAACTCGCCGCGCGCGGCCAGAAATCGCTGGTGCTGGAATCCGGCGGCGAGAGCGCAAGCGACGCGCAAGACCTGTCCACCGCCGAAATCGTCGACCCCGCAGTTCATGACGACATGAGCATCGCCGTCGCGAGGCGGCTCGGCGGTGCGTCCAATCTCTGGGGCGGCCGCTGCATGCCGCTCGACCCCTGCGATTTCGAACCCCGCCCTTTTGCCAATGGCGCGCGCTGGCCGATCGCCCACAGCGACATCGCGCCCTACTACCCACAGGCCTGCCGCTACGCGACCTGCGGCGATCCGGTGTTCGACGCGCCCATGCCTGGCGTGCAGGCCGACAGCGACGATTTCGGGTTCGAATCCATCGAGCGCGCGAGCAATGCGCCGAAGATGCAGAAGGCGCATGCGCGCGCATTGCGGGAGTCTAAGCTCGTCGATGTCAGGCTCGACGCCACTGTCGTCGATTTCGAGATCGGCGAGAATGGCGTGATCGAGGCGGCGGTCGTCGTCGGCGCGGACGGCCAGCGCCGCCGTGTCGTCGCCGACCGCTTCGTGATCGCGGCCGGCGGGCTGGAGTCAACGCGGCTGCTCATGATCGCGCAGCGCCGTCGTCCGGTGATGTTCGGCGGGGCGGACGGCCCGCTCGGCCGCTTCTACATGGGCCATGTCATCGGCGAGATCGCCGACATCTTCTTTCTCGACGACCGTTTCGACGATGGCTTCGATCTTCTGCGCGACGGTCACGGCTCATACACGCGCCGCCGCTTCACGCCGAGCCTCGCGCTCCAGCAGCGCGCGGGCCTGCCCAACATCTGCTTCTGGCCGATCGTGCCGCCGATCGCCGATCCGCGTCACCGTTCTGGGGCGCTGTCGGCGGTCGCGCTCGCCCTGTCGACGCCCGGTCTCAAGGATTTTCTTCTCCCCGAGGCCATCCGCATCCGACACGTCGGGCCGCATGTCGACTGGACGCCGCACATGCGCAACGTCCTTTCGGACGCGCCGCGCATGGCCGCGTTTCTCATGCGCTTCATGTGGCGCCGCTATGTCGCGTCGGAGCGCATCCCCGGCTATTTCATCCGCAACCGGTCGATGCGCTACGGCTGTCTCTTATACACATCTCCGAGC
>CAMFKC010000216.1 GCA_945956975.1 uncultured Methylocystaceae bacterium
CAGTTCGATCGTCGGCGGCCCGTCAGCGCCCTTCTTCGTCTTTTGTGCGCCGGCGTTCTTCGCCCGCCAGTCGGCGACTGCGGCGGCGGCGACGAAAATGTCAGCCGGCAGCGCTGCGCGCACGGCGGCGAGCATATCGACCGCGGATTCGACCGAGCGCACTGTCACGCCGGCAGGCGGCTTCAGATCGACCGGACCGGAAACGAGGACCGTCTCCGCGCCGGCGGCCGCAAGCGCCGCGGCAATGGCATAGCCCTGTTTTCCCGAAGATTTGTTGCTGATGTAGCGGACGGGATCGATCGGCTCGCGGGTCGGTCCCGCGGTTACAACAGCTCGCCGGCCGGCGAGCGGTTTGCCGTTTGGCGCGGCTTGCGGCGCAGCCCCGCCGATCAGTTTCTCCAGCCCTGCGACAATGTCGAGCGGTTCGATCATCCGGCCGGGCCCGAACTCGCCGCAGGCCATTTCGCCGTCCACGGGTCCGAGCATCGTGCATCCGGCGGCGGTCAGCGTCGCAACATTTCTCTGCGTGGCGGGATGCATCCACATCCGCACGTTCATCGCCGGTACGAAAACGGGAGTCTTATCGGTCGCGAGAAGAAGAGTGGAGGGAAGATCGTCTGCGAGACCATTCGCCGCCTTGGCCATCAGATCGGCGGTCGCAGGCGCAACGACGACGAGGTCCGAGGCGCGCGAGAGCTGGATATGCCCCATCTCGGTCTCGTCAGTGAGCGAAAACAAGTCGTCGTAGACCATATTGCCCGACAGGCTGGCGACAGACAATGGCGTCACGAACTGCTTTGCGGCCTTGGTGAGCACCGCGGTGACGCTGGCTCCGCGCTCGCGCAAACGCCGAATGAGATCGAGCGTCTTGTAGGCCGCTATGCCCCCGCTCACGATCAGCAGCACATGCTTTCCGGAAAGGTTCGACATGAGGCTCCTCAGCGCAGAAGTGCGATGATGGCGGCGCCGGCGAGCAGCCACAGCGGAATTGTCTGCCAACGCGAGACAGGCGGCGCGGGAGCGGGCTCTCGACCACTGGCGTCGCGCCAATCCTGGGTCAAAGCATCGATCCGTTCAAGCATCTCCGGCGCGCGCGACAGAGCGCGGATCGCAGACGTCAGAGCCTCTCCGCCATCGCGCATCTTGCCGGCTGGCCCGAGGTTTTCCTCGATCCATGACCGGATTACCGGCTCCGCGGTCGTCCACATGTTGAGATTGGGATCGAGTGAGCGTGCGACACCTTCCACGACAACCATCGTCTTCTGCAGCATGACGAGTTCGGTGCGCGTCGACATGTCGAACAGCGCTGTAATCTCAAACAGGAGCGTCAGCACGCGGGCCATGGAGATTTGGTCGGCCGTGCGCGAATGGATGGGCTCCCCGACCGCGCGAATGGCCTGGGCAAATTCATCGACAGACTGGCTGCGCGGGACGTAGCCGGCATCGAAGTGCACGATCGCAACGCGCCTGTAGTCGCGCGTGATGAAGCCGAACAAAATTTCCGCCAGAAAACGGCGTTCCGCCAGATTGAGGCGGCCCATGATGCCGAAATCGACGGCGACGACGCGGCCTGCAGGATCGATGAACAGGTTGCCCTGATGCATGTCGGCATGAAAGAAGCCGTCGCGCACGGCGTGTCGCAGAAAGGATTGGATTACGTTGGCGCCGAGCCTGGGAAGATCGAAGCCAGCTTCGCGCAACGCTTCGATATTCGAGAGCGGCGTGCCGTCAATCCATTCCGTCGTCAGCACATCCCGGCCGGTCCGGTTCCAATCGATTTCGGGCGTCCTGAAATCCGGATCGGCGCTCGTATTGTCCCCGAATTCCGAAGCGGCGGCGGCTTCGAGACGCAGATCCATTTCGAGCCTTACGCTGCGCGCCAGTGTCTCGACGACTTCCACCAGTCGCAGTCGCCGCGCCTCGGCCGAAGCACGCTCGGCGAAGCGCGCGGCGAACATCATGTCGTCGATGTCGCGCATGAAGCGGATCGCGACGCCCGGCCGCAGTACCTTGACCGCAACCTCGCGACCGCCGTCGGCTTGCGCCGTTTTCGCCTTGTGGACCTGCGCGATCGAGGCTGCCGCCACGGGCGGTCCGAATTCCGAAAAAAGTTCGGCGATGGGCTGGCCAAGCGTGCGCTCGATCGTCGCTACCGCTTCCGCCTGGGGGAACGGCTCCATGCGATCCTGGAGCTGTTCGAGCCTCCGCGCCGTCGCCATGCCGACGATGTCGGGACGTGTAGCGAGGAATTGCCCGAGCTTCACATAGGAGGGCCCCAGACGCGCCATCGCGCGGGCAAGCGAATCGGATCGGTCTGCAGCGCCGGCCCGCGCCAGCCGGCGAAAGAGAAAGAAGACGGGCTGCCCGGCGGGCGGCACGAGCCCCGGGTCGACATCCAGGAAAACGCCTTCGCGCCCCAGAATATATCCGGCGCGCGCGAGACGAAGCAGATGCAGGAAGCCGGAAATCACGCGGGGCGCCTTGAGGTCAGAGGTTCCAGCCGCTGTGGATCGCCACCACACCGCCCGTCAGCCGATCGAAGGAAGCGCGGCGGAAGCCGGCTTCCGCGATCATGTCGCGAAATTCCTCGGCCTTGGGAAACTTGCGGATCGATTCGACCAAATAGCGATAGGGATGCGCGTCGCCAGTCACTAGCTCGCCGAGCTTAGGAACGACGCGGAACGAGTATTGATCGTAGATGCGCTCCATCACGGGCAGATCGACCTGCGAAAATTCGAGACAGAGAAAGCGGCCGCCTTTCTTGAGCACCCGCCGCGCCTCGGCCAGCGCCTTGGGGATGCGCGGCACGTTCCGGATTCCGAATGCAATCGTATAGAGGTCGAAACTTGCGTCAGGGAAGGGCAGGTCCTCTGCATTGGCCTCGACCGTCTCGACACGGTCGGAGAAGCCGAGCTGCGCGGCGCGCCTGCGGCAAACCGCGAGCATGTCGCCGTTGATATCGACGACGGTTGAATGCGCGGCAGGCAGTCCTTGCTCGGCAATACGAAACGAAATGTCGCCCGTGCCGCCCGCGACGTCGATGTGCCGCCAAGGCCGCGAGCGCGAGGGATGCGCCATGGAGACAAACACGTTCTTCCACTCGCGGTGCAGCCCGGCCGACATCAGGTCGTTCATGAGGTCGTAGCGTTCCGCGACCTTGTGGAACACGTCGTCGACCAGCGACTGCTTCGCATCCAGCGGCACACGCTTGAATCCGAAATCTGCGCCGTTCTGCTCGGCTGGCCCGGAACCCATGGTCACGCTCTCGAAATGAAACTTGTCGGGTGGGACAATACCGCTTCCCAGCCACTATATCTACGCGGCCAGCCGCCGCGGCCGGTCGAAGGTTAATTGCCGCACGAGGAAGGCCGGATGCCGGAATTGCCGGAAGTCGAGACGACCCGCCGGGGTCTCGCGCTAGCGATGGAGGGACGCTCGATCCAGCGCGTGGTTCTCAACCGACCTGATCTGCGGTTCCCAATTCAGGCGGACTTTGTCAGGCGCGTCGAGAACCAGACCGTCGATAAGATTGACCGCCGGGCCAAATACCTTCTGCTGCGTCTGGCGAGCGGCGACGTTCTTGTCGCGCATCTCGGCATGAGCGGATCATTCCGGGTGGAATCCGCCGGCGCGTCGCACGAGCCGGCGACGCTATATCGGGAAATTCCCCGGCTCGCAGCCCATGATCACGTCGTTTTCGAAATGTCCGGCGGCTCGCGCGTCATCTACAATGACCCACGGCGGTTCGGTTTCATGTTCGTGGCGCATGGCGCGGAACTGGACCGGCATCCGCGTATGGCGGGCATCGGGCTCGAACCGCTCGAGCCGCCGCTGGAAGCGGATACGCTGGCGCGCTTGTTCGATGGCGCACAAACGAGCCTCAAGGCGGCCCTCCTCGATCAAAAGCGGATCGCGGGTCTCGGCAACATCTATGTGTGCGAAGCATTGCATCGCGCCGGCCTGTCGCCTACGCGACTGGCCGGCGCCATTTCGGGCGCCGGCCAGTTTGCGCGCGCCGCGCGCGGCCGACTGGCGATTGCGATCCGCGACGTGCTGCTGGACGCGATCGAAGCTGGTGGCTCGTCGCTGCGCGACTTCTCGGGGGCAGACGGGAAGCCCGGCTATTTCCAGCACTCGTTTCGGGTCTACGATCGCGAGGGCGCAGCATGTCCCAAACGCGGGTGCAACGGCACGATCGAACGGATCGTGCAGTCGGGTCGGTCGACATTTTTTTGCCGCAGCTGTCAGCGCTGATTTGGCGCGACGCGACGTTGTCGCTGCAAACTGCAACTTTTGCGACGTAGCGATTCGCGAGTCTCACGACTAAGATCGGATGATGCGGCTTTTTCGAAGCACCGATGACGCAAGCCCGAAGAGCGGCGTGATCGAACTCCGGCACGATGGCGAAACGTACCGGGTCCAGCTGCGACGCGTTGATACGGCGCGTCGCTTCATCCTGCGCGTGCGCGGCGCAACGCGCGACGCCGTGCTGACCATGCCACGGCGCGCATCTTTGAAGGACGCGGCGGAATTCGCTGAGCGGAACGCAGCATGGGTCGGCGTTCGCCTGCGCAAACTGCCGCAGCAGGTTCGCTTCGTCGACGGCGCGAGCTTTCCCCTGCGCGGCGCCCAGACGCGCGTTGTTCACGCAGCGGGTTCACGTGGCGTCGTGTGGCTCGCAGGCGACGAGCAAGACGAACGCAAGCTCTACGTCGCTGGCGACGTGGCGCATATCGAGCGCCGCGTTCAGGACTGGCTGAAGGCGCAGGCGCGCGCCGAACTGGCGGCGGCGGTGCGTCGCTACGCCGAAAAGATCGGCAAGCCGATGCCGTCGATTTCTCTCAAGGACACGACGACGCGATGGGGATCGTGCTCTGCGACGGGCGCTCTCAATTTTTCCTGGCGGCTGATTCTCGCGCCGAGCGATGTTCTCGCCTATCTCGCCGCCCACGAGGTCTGCCACCTCGCTCATATGAATCATTCAGCGCGCTTCTGGAAACTCTGCAGGACGATCTGCCCTGAAACGGACCAAGCCGAAAATTGGCTGAAGGCGCATGGCCTCGATCTCTACCGCTACGGCGCCAAGGGCCGCGGTGGGCCGGCGAAGCCAGCTACTTTTTGATGAAGGTGAGATAGGCCGATGGCCGACCCTCGCGCCGTGCTTTTTCTTCGTAGCGGGTCGGCGACCAGCCCTCCCATGGCGTCAGCCATTCCGTCGGGCGTGTCGCAGGCCAATTAAATCCCTCGGCGCGGTTCAGATAGCGAAGAGTCCAGGCGCAATAATCGTCGATGTCGGTCGCAAATCGCAGTTCGCACCCGCGTTTCAGGACGCGGGCGGCGGCGGCAAGAAAGTCGTCTGAAAC
>CAMFKC010000217.1 GCA_945956975.1 uncultured Methylocystaceae bacterium
GCTCGCGCGCTTTCATGCGCGCGACGATGGTTCGGCTGCAGCCGCGCTTGCGATCCTGCGCGACGCATTCCGCATTTCAGATGCGCCGCCCGCGCTCACGCCGGTCGTGGTCGAGCCCGCGCTTCCCTAGAAAAACAGGCGGGAACGGACCCGCAGACCTGACGTTGCACGTGCTCTCAGCAGGAGGCGCGCATCTATCACCACGTCAAGAAACTCATGTACACGGTTCGCGTCGATGAGCCCGACCCGAAGTTCGGCAACATGCTGCTCGAACAGTTCGGCGGCGCCAACGGCGAGCTGGCGGCAGCGATGCAATATTCGATTCAGGGCATCAACTGCGACGACGCAGCGCGCAAGGATCTGCTGATGGATATCGGCACCGAGGAGTTGAGCCATCTCGAGATCATCGGCACGCTTGCGCGCATGCATCTTCGTCCGTTGAAGTCGGTGCGCGAGGAGGCTGAGGCGGATCCGCTGATCGCGATCGCGGGCGGCGGCGGCGTCAATCTGTTCAACTCGCAGGGCAACGCCTGGACGGCGGACTATCTCAAGATTACCGGCGAGCTCGACGTCGACCTGCGCAGCAATATTGCGGCCGAGGCGCGCGCCAAGATCGTCTACGAACGTCTCATCAACTTCTGCCGCGATCCCGGAACGAAGGATGCGCTGCAATTCCTGATGACGCGCGAGATCACGCACATGAAGGCCTTCACCGCTGCGCTGGAGAGCATGGGCCGCCCACCGTTCATGATCGGCCAGATCGCGCCGACGCCGGAGCTGGTGAACCAGTACTTCAATGATTCGACCGGCGAGGGCGAACATGGCGAGGTCGATTCGCGCGGACCGTGGAACGAGGGCGGCGACTGGCGTTTCGTGGTCTCGCCCATGGCGCCCGATCAGTCGGACGCCGGCGACGCGTTGCACGAAGCCAGCGGCGCGATCGAGAATTCCGGCTTGCAGGAGATCCTCTCCGATCAGCTGCGCGACCTGCTGCATGCCGAGAAGCAGATCACCAAGGCCCTGCCAAAGCTGATCAAGGCCGCGCGCTCGCTGCAATTGAAAGATGCGATGACGCAGCATCTGGCGGAGACTGAGGCGCAGGTCGAGCGCCTGACCGAGTGCCTGCAGATCATCGGCGGTCCCGCGCGCGCCAAGCCGTGCAAGGGCATGGCCGGCCTGATTGAGGAGGGCGACGAGACGGTGCAGGACAGCAAGGGGAAGGACGACGCGCCGGCCGACATCGCGCTGATCGGCGCCGCAGTGCGCGTCGAGCATTACGAGATCGCCGCATACACAAGCGCGCGAAATCTTGCGCTTCAGCTGCGCCTGCGCGACGTCGCCGACCTGCTCACGCTATCACTCGGCGAGGAACAGAATGCGGCGCAAATGCTCGATCAGGTTTGCCAGCCGCTGATGTCGCTATCGCGCCGTGCCGAGCCTGTGGTCTAGCGCAGGCGCTTGATCGCAGTGATGGCGCCGAAGGAGTTGCGCGCAATTCGTTCGCGCGCCTCCCGCAGCGGCTCGCTAGCAACCAGCATGTGATGCCCGTTGGCATGCAATAAAGTGTCGGCGTCGCGCATGACGCCGACATGCCCTTTCCAGAACACGAGATCGCCGCGCCGGAGATGCGCGAGAGCGTCTGTGATCTCGACAGGCTTGCCCAGAGCCTTTGCCTGCATGTCCGTGTCGCGCGGTGCGGAGACGCCGCAGGCCGTGAGCGAAGCTTGCACGAGGCCGGAGCAATCGACGCCTGCCGGCGTCTTGCCGCCCCAAAGATAAGGTGCGCCAATAAAGGATTCCGCGACTTCGACGAAATCCAGAGCCTTCGTTTCCACCGGCGCGAGATGCCGCGTAAAGACGAACCCATTTCGCGCCAGGCGGGCGAAATCACCCGAGGTTTCCGTAACGGCGATCTCCGCGCCGAACGGCAGCGTCTCCACCACCGGCGTCTTCATGTTGGCTGCGGGATAGACGAAGGTCGCGCGGCTCGTAACTTTGTGGGTCGTGGCGAGGGGTTCGCGGGAAAGCGCGAGCTCGGAGCAATAACCGACATAGGAATCGCGAGCGAGCTGAACCCAGGCCCAGCCTTCCTCCTGCTCGTAAACGGTGACGATTTCGCCTGCCAGCGCCTGCGTATCGAGGCCAGACTCCGGCGAAGGCGCGCCCTTCAGGTCGACGACCGGCGCGATCACCTGCATCCGTTCGCCATCAACGTAGCGCGTGGCCTCGACCTGTCCGCGCAGATGTGCGGCGGCGAGATCGGGGCGGGCCGGCGTCAGTCGCTTGTCGAAATTCACGAGGCCAATCCCTTCGCCTTCTCCACCACGAGATCCCCGATCTGTTCCACGAACAGCGCGCCCTTGACGGTGCGCTGCACGATCACGTTGCGGCGGTCCGCCTCGTCGCGCCGCCGCGTGACGAGTTCGAGCGCGCCGAGCGAATCGAGCGCGCGGGTCACCACCGGCTTCGTCACGCCAAGACGTGCGGCAATCCCGCGCACCGTATGCGGCGGCTTCTCCAGATAGATGGTGAGCAGGATCGACAATTGCCGGAAGGTGAAATCCGGATGATTCTGCGGGCCCTTCTCGCGCACCACGTCGAGCGCGACATCGGCCAGAAGGCGCAGCGCCTGCTGCGGAGAAAGGACGATGGACATGATCGTGCTCCTCCGCTCATTATTTCGCAGGCGTATTAAATTCCCGTTCCTCTATTTTTTCGCGACCCGGCGCTCGACCAGATCGAAGATGAGCCGCGCCGCCTGGATCTCGCCGCCTTCCGGCCGTCCGGGCTTTGCGGAGGCAGACCAGTTGTACACGTCGAAATGCGCCCAGGCGGCTGTCTTGCGCACGAAGCGCTTGAGAAACAGCGCCGCGGTGATCGCGCCGGCGAAGCCGCCGCCCGGCGCATTGTTGAGGTCGGCCGTCTTGCTGTCGAGCATCGTGTTGTAAGGCGGCCAGAGCGGCAGGCGCCAGACGGGATCGGCGGCTGCTTCGCCCGACGCGGCAATGTCGGCTGCCAGCCTCTCGTCGTTCGTGAAATAGGCCGGCAGGTCAGGCCCCAGCGCGACGCGCGCCGCGCCGGTCAGCGTTGCGAAATCGACCAGAAGGTCGGGCTCGTCCTCGTCCGCCAGCGCCAGGGCGTCGGCGAGGATGAGGCGGCCTTCTGCATCGGTATTGCCGATCTCGACCGTCAGGCCGGCGCGGCTCGGATAGATGTCGCCCGGCCGGAAGCTCTGCGCCGAGATGGAATTCTCAACGATGGGAATCAGCACGCGCAGCCGCACCGGCAGGTTCGCGCGCATGATCATGGATGCGGCGGCCAGCGCCGTGGCCGCCCCGCCCATATCCTTCTTCATCAGCAGCATCGAGGCGCCGGGCTTGATGTCGAGGCCGCCGGTATCGAAACAGACGCCCTTGCCGACCAGCGTGATCTTGGGCCCGCCCTTGCGCGGCCCCCAGGATATGTCGACCAGCCGCGGCTCTTCGGCGGCGCCTTTGCCGACGGCGTGGATGAGCGGGAAGCCGCTCTGCAAGTCCGCCCCTCGGACGACCTTCGCGCGCGCCTTGAATGTCCTTGCGAGCGCAAGGGCCGCCTGCTCCAGCGCGTCCGGCCCCATGTCATTGGCCGGCGTGTTGATCAGGTCGCGGCCGAGCGCGACGGCTTGCGCGATCGATTCCAAGCGCTCGCGTCGTGCGCCGCGCGGCGCCTCGAGCACCACGTCCTGCGCCTTGGGCTTGCGGTAGCGCGTGAACCTGTAGGCCGAAAGCAGGAAGGCGAGTTCCGCGGTGTCGGGCGCGTCCGCGTCTTGCGCGATCCTGTAGCGGCCAGGCGGCAGCACGGTCGCAAGCTTGCCGAACGCCATGGGGTCGATGCGCTCGGCGCCCGGGTCCGCCAGCCCGAACAGAACGAGCCCCGCGCCGCCCTTGGCGGTTGGCGTAACCAGATGCGCGCCGGCCGCCCCGTCGAAACCGATCGCCGTCGCATAGGCGCGCGCTTCCGCGGGCAGTTGGTCCAGCGTGGCGCGCAAACGCGAGCGGCTGGTGAGAACGATCGGGATCGAACTGCGCGTGGGGTCGCCGAGAACGAGAGGCATGAGCGCTCCGGTTGGGTCGTTAACACTCGATTAGGGTTAACGCTTTATTGCTCGCAGCACCGTTCCTGCAAGCCCGGATCGATACACGTGCCCGCATTTTCAGTCCGCAATCGCGCCCGTCCGCTCCGCGTCATATCGATCGTCGCCTTCGGAATCGCCCTGGGTTTGGGGATAGGGGGGTGCAACCGCCCCTCCATGGGGGACGTGACGGGCTCGATCGGCGGCAGCGATGCCTTGCCGTCCTCCGAAGCGGCCCTGCGGCAATACGCGGAAGAATGGGGCCGTCGCTACGACGCCAACCAGACCGACAAGCGCATCGGCATGAATTACGCGCGTGCCTTGCGCGCCTTGTCGCAGCATACGCAGGCCGTCGCGGTGCTGCGTGGTCTGGCGATCACCAATTCGCGCGACATGGAAGTGCTCGGCGCCTACGGCAAGGCGCTCGCCGACGACGGCAAGCTTCAGGAAGCTGCGAAGGTGCTTGCGAATGCGCATACGCCGGAGCGCCCGAACTGGTCGATCCTTTCGGCGCAGGGTTCCGTCGCCGATCAGATGGGCGATCACGAGCGCGCCCGCGAGTTCTATAATTCCGCGCTCAAGATGCGGCCGAACGATCCCGCGGTGCTCTCCAATCTCGGCCTGTCATACGCGCTCTCGCGCAATCTGCCCCAGGCCGAGTCCACATTGCGCGAGGCGATCGCGCAACCCGGCGCCGACATGCGCGTCCGGCAGAACCTCGCGCTCGTCCTGGCGCTGCAGGGCAAGTTCGCCGAAGCCGAGGACATTTCCCGCCGCGACCTCTCCCAGGCCGACGCGGCCTCCAACGTAGCGGAGATCAAGCGGATGATCTCGCAATCGAACACCTGGAGCGCTATTCGCCAGGTCGACCGCAAGACCGGTGCGAAAGCCAGGGCCGCAGCGCCAGCGCCAGACAAGGGCTGACCCTGGCTCGCCGCGTCGCGACGGCGTCAGACGATCGGTGGACAAAAAATGCGCGCCCCCCAGGGGACGCGCATTTTTGCTTCTGGGCGTTTGCGTGCGCCGCCGGCCTTACGACATCTTCTCGGACATCTGGATCATGGCCGGCGTCAGGATGACGGCGAACAGAACCGGCAGGAAGAACACGATCATCGGCACGGTCAGCTTCGGCGGCAGCGCGGCGGCTTTGCGTTCGGCTTCCAGCAGGCGCGCGTCGCGGCCTTCCTGCGCAACCACGCGCAACGCCTGGCCGAGCGGCGTGCCGTATTTCTCCGCCTGGATCAGCAC